>JAADEK010000046.1 GCA_013153455.1 Aquificota bacterium | reverse complement strand
AAAAGGGATGCGGTTCCTGCCACCAACCCACCGCGGACACAGTAGGACCCTCCCTCAAGAAGATAGCCCAAGCCTACAACAGCGTTGACGAACTCGTAAAATACCTCAAGGGAGAACTCCAACCCAAGGTATGGCCCGACAAAGCGTCTATAATGAACCCCCAACTTATGCAACTCAAGGGACTCTCCGAGCAAGAGCTTAAAGACCTCGCAGCTTACATACTCTCCTACAAATAATTCCCCCTTCCCTTCCCTCCCGTTTTCCTTTATAATCGGAAAATCCCGAGGAGGATGTTATGGCGAAGGTGAAGATGAAGACAAACCGTTCCGCTGCAAAGCGCTTTAAGGTAACCGCAAAGGGAAAGATAAAGCGTTGGAAGTCCGGTGGCGCTCACTACAACACGAAGAAGTCCTCAAAGAGGAAACGCCACCTCAGGAAGCCCACATACGTCAAGGAGAATATGAAAAAGCACGTCCAAAAGCTCCTCAAGGAGTTCTGACGGGGAGGATAACCTCCTCGTAGACCTTTTCCCTTACCCTTTTCCACGCAAGCCTTCTCTCTATCCTTACCTCTATCCCCTTTACCCCTTCGGGGTTCGGAATCCTTATAGAGTAAGGTCTCAAGTAAACGAGCGCGTTTCCCGAGGAGGGGGAAAGAACCCTCCTTATCTCCCTCTCCTTCCCGTCCTCATACAAAACCCTAACCGAAACGTAGAGTCTCGGGTTTCCTTGGTCCGCGGTCGGGACGTTGTGAGGGATACCCACGTTCACAATCTCAAGCTTCCCGTCCCTGAAGAAAACCTTTATATCCCGCTTCCCAGCCTTCAAGCTGGGAAATGAGTGGTCGTGAAGAGCCTTCCTTGAGTGAAGCAAGAAAAAGGGAAACTTATCAACTATCCACGTGTAATCAACAACCCTCATATGACAGGACTGACAACTCTTTTCGGAACGGGCTTCCCTCCACTCCTTGTATGTCTCCCTATGGCATCCCGCACAAAATCCCGCGCGCACGTAGCTCTCGTCCCGTCTTGAGGGATGGGGAGGAGACCAAACATCGTAAGGACCGTGCATAGCCCTCGTCTCCTCCTTAAAGTGGCAAGCGACGCAGTTAACACCCTCCGACCTGTGCTCCCGCCTGAGCTCGGGCTTTTTAAGCTCGTCAACCTGGAGGGGTGCATGACACGGCAGGCACTTTAACTTAGTGTAGTTTTCACTTTCCTTCCTGAAGTTCTCACTTACCCAAGCGAAAAAATGCCTGCTTTTGGTCCAGTCGTCGTAAATACGCGAGTGGCACTCCGAACAACTCTCGGAGGGAGGTCTGTTGAGGAGTTCCTCCCTCACGAAAACCTCTTGAGCCTTCTCACACCCCACCAAAAAAAGAAAGCCCAAAAGAAGGAGCTTCATTTACCCTCAAGCGCGGAGCGAAGACGGGCGGGAATAAGGTGAACGTTATGACAAACCCAGCAACTCACACCCGCCCTGTTTACGAGAGACTTTATCTCATCCCTCGGGAGTTTATCCTTCCCAAGAAGCTCTTCAATCCTCTCAATCGTCCTCTCGTAGTCTTCGCTCAGTATAGCCCTTATCTCCTCCCTTCTCGTGTGGCACTTCTTACAAGACTCCCCGACCGCCCTAGCCCTCTGGACAAAAGCGTCACCCGCTTCCCGCGCTCCCTCGTCGTCCCCTTGTGAGAGGAAGACGTAAAGAGCCTTCATAGACGAAGAAAGCGCCCTCATAAACTCACCGTAATCCATCTCCCTCCACTCAATCGGGTCCTCAACGCTCACCTTACCGAAATCCGGGAACCTGTAATAAATCTTCACCGAAATCTCGTTATCCGCGTGACACTCCGAGCAAGACCTCCCCACCGCCTTCATCCGCTCAACAACACCGTCTATATCCTTATCCCTAACCGCATCAATGAGCTTCCTCGCCTCCCCGAGCTTAAAGTAGTCCTTCCACTCGGGAACCATTCGGGAAACCTCTTCATACGTCCTGAGGAAATCCTCCGCCCACCTGAGGGCGTTGTCCCACCTTTCTTCGTTTATATTGAGCCGAATACCCGAAAGAGCTGTGCTCATCGCGTGCATCTTCTCAAGGAACACCGGGCGCTCGGAAATGGGAGGGTAAAAGCGCGACAAGCTCTCGGGGGGCTTCCTGAGAACCACCTCACCCCCCAAAACCGTCCCCGCGAGACCCAAAAGACCTAAAATATAGCCCGCTTTCCTCATACCTCTCCTCCCGCTCTTCGCTCATCACCTTCACACCCACACCGTGCTCGTATACGAGCTTACCCCCCAACCTCCCCTGAACGACCAAGAGAGCACCCGTGAGAAAACCGAGAACGATAACAAAAACACCGACCCTCTTTCCCTTAAATTCCAAAAATTTAAAGACCGCTAACGCGGTAACCAAAAAAGAAACAACAAGACCCAACGTCTCGTGAAGCTCAAGGATACCGTATGCGGGAGTTCCCTCCACGGCTTCCTCAACCGCTTCCTCCGCCATACCGCCCGTGAGCCACGCGAGCCACACGAACACCGCACCCAACGAAAAGTTAAGGAAGGCACCGTGTGAGAAAATCTCCCTCCCCGTGAGCCTGTAGAGAACCTCAAACAAAAGCCCCGCGAGCGGTAAAGCTATGGCAAAGTGAACAACAGGAGGGTGAAGCTCAACCATTGTTCTACCTCCCTTCTAAATCTCTTCCCGAACAAAAAAAGAGCCATAAAACCTATTTCTCACTGATATAAGCGGAAGCTATTGAGTAGTCCTCCTCGTGAGACAAGGAAACGATAAGCTCACGACCACCGAGGAGTTTCCTCGCCTCTTCGTTCCTCAGCTCAACGCGTGCGGGCTTTCCCCTCTCCCCGAGAACCTCTATCTCTCTGAACCTGAGGAGAAAACCGAAGCGTATGTAAAAAGCCTTAATAACCGCCTCCTTACAAGCCCAGCGGGCGGCGAGGCACGAAACCCAAGAGCGGTGAGAAAAGCAGTAATCAAGCTCCCTCTGGGTGTATACCCGTCTAAGGAAACGCTCACCGAACCTCCTGACCGCCCGCTCAATCCTCTCATTCTTAACGATATCAACACCTATCATGAAGGTGTTCCGGGCTGATTACCACCCCCTTGGGGTGACTTATACGGAACCGGTATGTATTGAACCGAAGGAGGTTGTGAACCCATCGGCTGTTCGTAGAGCTCCATAAGCTCGTATACCTCTTCTGGCACGTCCGTGCTTATGGGAAGACCCAAGCTCTTCAGATACTCAACCGTAAGCGGGTAGTCGTGAGTCCATTTACCCGTCGCAAGCTCGTCCGCTATCCTCCTCGCCTGCTCCTCGCTCATACCCTTCTTGGTCAGAAGGTCAATCAAGTAATCAACCATCTGCCTTATAGCCTTCTGAGAAACGTCCGCGAGGATAAGGGTTTGGTCTTCTATGTCCTTTGGCTCCTTTTTCTCAAGAACCTTCAAGATGGACGCAGCGGGGAGGTTACCTATCTGAGGGTCAACGGGACCAAGAACCGCGTTCTCGTCCATGATAATCTCGTCCGCAGCGAGGGCGATAAGCGTCCCACCGCTCATAGCGTAGTGAGGAACTATTACCCTGACGGGTGCCTTGTGCTTCACAAGAGCGTTCGCTATCTGCGTAGCCGCGAGGGCAAGACCACCCGGTGTGTGGATGATAAAATCAATGGGCATATCGGGGGGGGTCATACGAATAGCCCTGAGAACCCTCTCGCTGTCCTCAATCGTTATAAAACGGATAATGGGGATACCGAAGAGACCTATCTGCTCTTGGCGGTGAATCATCGTTATAACCCTGCTCTTTCTCTTCTTCTCAAGCTTTCTTATAACCTCCTCCCTCGCGCGGATGAGAGCCATTCGCTTATACCACGGGGAGAGGATGATGAACAGAAAGAGCAGGAACCACATCAAACTAAACAAATACGAAAACGGGTCGTAGTAGGGCATCACTCACCACCTCCCAAAAACTTACTCTCTAAATATTCTACGATAAAGCGCGCGCTCTCCATCTTACTCCCGAAACGAAAGGGCTTAACCTCGTCCCTCGTCACCAAAAACCCCTCGTGCTCCTCACTCCCCATAGAACCCACGGGATTAGCGACTATAAGGTCCGCACCCTTTGAAATGAGCTTCTTCCTCGCGTTCTCAACCAAGTCCTCGCTCTCAAGAGCAAAACCGACCAAGAGCCTATCCCCCTTTAACTTCCCCAGCTCCGAAAGGATATCGGGAGCTTTAACGAGAACGAGCTCAAGCGTCTCTCCTTTCTTTATCTTCCTCGGTGAGAAGCTCTTGGGTTTGAAATCGGAGACCGCAGCGTTCATAACGATGATATCCGCGTCCTTTGCACGCGAGAGAACCTCCCTCCTCATCTCCTCTCCCGTCCTTACGCGAACGAGGGGAACCTCGGGAGGAGGTTGCGCGCTGAACGAGCCCGCGATGAGCGTCACGCTCGCTCCCTTTCTCCAAAAGACCCTCGCGAGGGAAAAGCCCATAAGCCCGCTCGCATCGTTTGATATATACCTAACGGGGTCTATATACTCGCGCGTAGCACCGCACGTTATGAGAACCCTCTTTCCCTTAAGACTTTGCTTCTCAAGCGCCCTCTCAACCCACTCCGCGAGCCTCTCCACGCTCGCAAGCTTCCCCTCCCCCTCCTCATCACAAGCGAGCCTCCCCGGCTCTGGCTCCACTATAACGTGCCCCATCTCCCTTAACTTCTTTAGGTTCTCCGAAACGGGAGCGGACCTGAGCATAACCGTGTTCATGGCGGGAGCAATCAGGATGGGCTTTGGGTAGGCGAGGGCTGTGGTGGTGAGGAGGTTGTCCGCGAGCCCGTGGGCGAGCTTTCCTATCGTGTTTGCGCTCGCGGGAGCGATTAAAAAGACGTCCGCCCATCTTGCGAGCTCTATGTGAGCGAGGGGGCGCTCCCTCCAAAGGGCGTCCGTAAAGACCTTGTTTGAGCTCAGCGTCTCAAATGTAAGGGGGGAAACGAAGGACTCGGACGCGGGCGTCATCAAGACCCTCACCTCGTGCCCGCGCCTGCGAAGCTCACGAACAAGCTCGCAAACCTTGTATAGGGCTATGCCCCCCGTAGTCCCTATAAGAACCCTCGCCATAAGAAAAATTTAAAGTTTTAGGCTCTTGATTCTTTCGGACGCCTCAAGGAGGCGCTCCGTGGGAACCGTTAAGGATATCCTGAAGTATCCCTCTCCGTGCTCACCGAAACCGCTCCCGGGCGTGCAAACGATACCAGCCTCGTCTATGAGCCTCCCGACGAACTGGGCGGAGGTGTAGCCTTCCGGAACCTTTACCCAGAGGTAAAAGGTGTAATCGCTCCTGTAGACCTTTAGCCCTATTCTCTCCAGCGCTTGTGTCATTATCCTCTTCCTCTCCGCGTATACGTCCCTGAGCTTTTGAACCTCTTCCTCGGGCATTGAGAGGGCTTTTATACCCGCGTCCTGAATCGCGCCGAACTGCCCGCTGTCAACGTTCGTCTTCACCTTACCCAGTCCCTTTACGAGCTCCTCGTTCCCCACCGCCCAGCCGAGCCTCCAGCCCGTCATGTTATACGTCTTTGAAAGGGAGTGAAACTCTATTGCGACGTCCTTCGCACCCGGAACCTCAAGGATTGAGGGGGGTTTTTGTGAGCCTGTGTATATCTCCGAGTATGCGTTGTCGGACGCTACGATTACGTTGTGCTTCTTCGCCCAATCAACGAGCTTCTCGTAAAACTCAAGCGTGGGAGGGGCGGAGGTCGGGTTGTTCGGGTAGTTTACCCATATAATTTTTGCTTTTTTGATGACATCTTCGGGAATCGCGTCAAGGTCCGGGAGAAAGTCGTTTTCCTCCTTGAGGGGCAAGACGTAAGGCTCACCGCCCGCAAAGAGCGTCCCTATCCTGTATACGGGGTAAGCGGGGTCGGGGACGAGGACGACGTCCCCCGGGTTTACGAACGCGAGTGGAAAGTGGAATATACCCTCCTTTGAGCCTATCAGCGCTATGACTTCCCTTTCGGGGTCCAGCTCTACACCGAAGCGTCTCTTATACCAATTCGCTACCGCTTCGCGAAAGGCGAGCTTCCCAACATACGAGGGGTAGCGGTGGTTTTCGGGGTTTTCAAGCGCCCTCTTTCCCTCCTCAACGATTGGGGCGGGTGTCGGGAGGTCCGGGTCTCCCACCCCGAGGTCTATCACATCCACACCCTGAGCGAGCTTCTCCTGTTTCTTTCTGTCAAGCTCCGCAAAGAGATAAGGTGGCAGTTGCTTTAACCTCTCGGAAAACTCAAACACCTTTCCACCTCCTTCGGGAGAGTTATGATTTTACAGGATTTCTTCGGGATTTATCAGCGTATCTTTTAAGAAAACCTCCCTCTCAAGGGGGAAGTCCCTCCTGAAGTGAACACCCCTGCTTTCGCGCCTCCTTTGCGCGCTCAGCGCGGTCACAAGCGCGACGAGTAGCGCATCGTAAAGGCGCCTGTTTTCGGGCGTCCTTTCCCAGCTTTTCGCTTCTTTTAACCACTCCCTTAGCTTCCTTACCGCGAACGAAAGCCCCTCCTCGTCCCTCTCAAGACCCACGTATTCCCACATCAACCTCTTTAACTCGTTGATGAGCCCCTTGCGGGGCTTTTTATTTCCTTCCTCAGTTTGTTTAACGACAACCCGTGAGGGTTCTTTTAAGAATTTAAGGTCAAAGTAGAGCCTCATCGCTGTTCTGTGCGCAAAGACGATACCCTCAAGGAGTGAGTTTGACGCGAGCCTGTTCGCCCCGTGGACACCGGTGCACGCGCACTCCCCGACCGCGTAAAGACCCTCAACCGTCGTCCTTCCCCACCCGTCCGTGTCAACACCGCCTATGTAGTAGTGAGCGCCCGGGGAGACGGGAACGCGCGAGGGGTCAATACCCGCCCTTTTGAGCTCCGCGCTTATCGTCGGGAACCTCTCCTCAAGCGATATACCCTTCCTCTCTACGGGAGAAAGGTCTAAAAAGACCTCCTTTCCTTCTTTCATAAGTCCGTATATAGCCCTCGCGACGAGGTCCCTCGGGAGAAGCTCATCAACGAACCTCTCACCCCTCTCGTCAACCAAGACCGCACCCTCCCCCCTCAGCGCTTCGGAAAGCAAAAAGTCCGTCCCCTTGAGGAGCGTGGGGTGAAACTGAACGAACTCCGCGTTTCGGACCCTCGCTCCTGCCCTCATCGCGCTCCCTATCGCGTCCCCGACCTGCGCCCGATTGGTTGAGTGAAGGTATAACGAGGATGCTCCCCCCGTGGCGAGAACGAGAGCGCGCGTCTTTACAACGGTGGGTGAGAGGTTTATCCGAGCGAGTGCACCTACAACCCTTCCCTCCTTCGTGATTATCTCGTGAAGCTCACCTTCAACGATGGGAATACCGCGCTCTTTTGCGCGCAAAAGGAGCTTTTTGTGTATCTCCTCGCCCGTTTTGTCCTTTACCTTCAAAACCCTCGGGAAGGAGTGTCCCCCCTCAAGCGTGGTTTCGTATACGCCGTCCCTTTTGTCAAACTCAACGCCCCAGCGCTCAAGGTCCGCTATGCGGGAAAGAGCGTCGTTTGTGAGGATTTGTGTGTTTTGCTCGTCGTTTAGCTGTCTTCCCGCCCTAAGCGTGTCGCAAAAGTGCAATCGCGGACTATCCCCGGGCAAAACTGGTGCGGCTATACCGCCCTGTGAGAAGTAAGTGTTCGGGACTCCCTTCGTCAATACGACGGGACGGATTCCGAGCTCGCTGAGGTAAAGCGCGAGTGAAAGCCCCGCTATCCCGCTCCCGACAACGAGGACCTGAGCCTCCCGTTGGGGAAGGAGGGAGGTATCAAATCTTAGAAAGTAGTTCATTCTCAAGTATTTTAGTGATTACCGCGGTTAACTTCCTCGGGTTGTGCCGAACGAAGTTGTCCTCTTCCCCTATGAGGTCTTCCGCGTAAACGTCAACGCCCCTCTTTGCGAGCTTCCCGACGTCCGGAACGACGGGCTCCTGATTCTGGGACAGGTATTTCTTAAGAAGCTCGTTTGAGGGCATGCGCGTGTTCACGACGACCGCATCAACGGAGCCTATGCCCGAAAAGCGGAGGAACTTCTCAAGGTGCTCGCTCGCGCTCAGTCCGTCGGTCTCACCCGGTTGGGTCATCACGTTGACGACGAAAATCTTAAGGGCGTTACTCCTCCTCACCGCTTCCCTTATCCCCGGGACGAGGAAGTTGGGGAGTATGCTCGTAAAGAGGCTCCCCGGACCTATTACGATAACGTCCGCCCCCAAAATCTTATCAACAGCCTCCTTCGGGGCTTTGGGGTCTTTTGGCTCAAGCCATATCTCCTCTATCCTCCTTCCCCTCTTCCCGTATTCCGTTATCTCCTCCTCACCCTTTACGAGCTTCCCGTCGTCAAAGCGCGCAACGAGGTTAACGTTTTCTTCCGTTGAGGGTATGATGCTTCCCTTCGTCTTCAGTATACGAGAGGTAAGACGAACCGCCTCAAGGAAGCTCCCCGTAATATCCGTAAGCGCGGTCAGAAACAGGTTCCCGAATGCGTGCCCCTGTATCCCCTCTCCCTTAAACCTGTATTGAAAGAGTTCCCTCATCAGCTCTTCCGCTTCCGAGAGAGCGACGATACAGTTCCTTATGTCGCCCGGTGCGGGTATATTGTAAATCTTCCTGAGCTTACCCGTTGAGCCCCCGCTGTCCGCAACCGTCACAACCGCGGAGAGCTCCGATATACTCTTCCCGACTTCGTCCTTCAAACCCCTGAGGAGGGACGAAAGACCGGTCCCCCCTCCGAGGGCTACGACCTTAAGACCTCCCATCTTTCCGCTCCTTCAACGTATATACTCAACTTAATATCACCGAGTATTACCTTTAACTCCTCGTAGAACCCTTCGGGTGATTTATCACCGTAAAGGACCGTAAGGTCTTTGTATTTAAAAGCCTTTAGCTTTCCTCCCTCTATAACAATCTCCTTCCCGTCCTCCGAGCGAAGGACGAGCTCCCCGTCGCACTTCACAACCTTAAAGTCCCCCTCAAAGCGCCCGTATATGAGTTCCGAGGGCGATACGGGAAGCTCAAAACAAGCACCCCCGAAACACAGCGAAGAGGAGGATATACTCACACCCGGTTGGGCTATCCTTACGCTCTCTTCCTCTCCCCTCTTTTCAAGCGCGAATGGAATCCTCAAAAACCCAGCCTTCACGTGCCCGTAGAGCTTTACGTTTCTCGGTATATCGCCCGATACCTTTGCGAGGACTTCCTCCGGAGGGGGGCAAACCTTCGGGGCGCACGAAACGAGAACCAAAAAAAGAGCGAGTATATACCTCATTCCTCCCTCACCTTGACCGCAAGCTCGTGAGCAAGGAGCCCCTCCGCGCGGGCGATAGCCCTCGCGTATCCCGAAACGCGCAAAAAGCCCTCCCGCGAGACGTATATCACCGATGAGCGCTTTATAAAGTCGTAAACGCCGAGTGGGGAAAAAAAGCGCGCGGTTCCGCCGGTCGGGAGCGTGTGATTCGGACCCAGAACGTAGTCCCCGAGGGGTTCGGTGCTGTATTGACCGAGGAACACCGCACCCGCGTGCTTTATGAGGGGAAGGAGTGCAAAGGGCTCACGCGTCAAGACCTCAAGGTGTTCGGGAGCTATGAAGTTCGCAACCTCACAAGCCTGATGGAGGTCCCGAACGATGAATATAGTCCCGAAGCGTGAAAGGGAAGCCTCCGCTATCTGTCTCCTTTCAAGCGTCCCGAGGAGATTCTCCACTTCCCTCTTTACGCTGTTTGCGAGCTCTTCGGAGGGTGTGATTAGGATGGAAGCCGCGAGCTCGTCGTGCTCCGCTTGTGAAAGGAGGTCGGAAGCGACCCATCTTGGGTTTGCGCTCTCGTCCGCTATCACGAGAACCTCGGAGGGTCCCGCTATCATGTCTATGTCAACCGTTCCGAAAACAAGCTTCTTAGCAAGTGCTACGTATATATTCCCCGGACCCACTATCTTGTCAACCTTCGGTATCGTCTTCGTTCCGTATGCGAGGGCGCCTATAGCCTGAGCTCCCCCGACCCTGAATACCCTCGTCACCCCCGCTATGAAAGCGGCGGCGAGCGTATACTTGTTGGGTCTCGGGGAGACCATGATAATCTCCTCAACGCCCGCGACGGACGCGGGAACCACGTTCATGAGAACCGTTGAGGGGTAAGAAGCCTTCCCTCCGGGGACGTATACACCGACCCTCTCAAGGGGTAGAACCTTCTGCCCCAGGATTATACCCTCTTCCTCTTTGAAAAAGGAGTTTTCAAGTTGTTTCTCGTGAAAGACGCGTATGCGTTCCTCCGCAACCTCAAGCGCTTTCCTTACCTCGGGCTCTATCTCCTCGTAGGCTTTTTCAAGCTCCGTGAGCGGAACCTCAAACTCTTCGGGTCTCAGCTCAACGCCGTCAAACCTCTTCGTGAACTCAGCGAGGGCTTCATCCCCCCTCAGTTTTACCTCCTTTAGTATCTCCTTTACCCTTTGTTCGTATTCCTCCTCAAGAACCTCCCCCCTCGTTATGAGAGCCTTTAGGGTTTTGTCCTCCTTCCAGCCTTCCTTTCTCAGGTCAACTATCTTCATCTTTAGGATTATTTTAAGCTCCTCCTTTCAAAAATCTCGTAAAGAACGGGAAGGACGAAAAGACTGAGCGGGAGCCCCGTAAGAAGCCCCCCTATTACAGCCACCGCGAGGGGTTTCCTGTATTCTGAGCCCGCGGTGAGCCCGAGGGCAACGGGGAGAAGGGCGGAGATGATTGTTATCGTCGTCATAAGTATGGGTCTCAGGCGCTCCCTTCTTGCCTCAAGTATAGCCTTCCTAACGTCAAGCCCCTCCTCCCTGAGCTGTATTATGCGTTCTATGAAGAGAACCGCGTCCCTCACAATTATACCGACGAGTAAGATGATACCGAAGTATGAGGATATGTTCAATGAAGTCCCGGTTATATACATAAGCCCGAAAAGCCCCGGAACGGAAAGGGGTATCATCAGAAGAACCGTAAAGGGGTGTTTCAAGCTCTCAAAGAGTGAGGCGAGAATCATGTAAACCCCGACAAGGGCGAGAGCCAATGAAATCAAGAACCCCTTAAAAGCCTTCTCATACTCCCTTACTTGACCCGACGCCTCATACGTATACCCGAAGGGTAAGTTTTCCTTTAACCATTTTTCAATTATCTCTTTCGCGGTAGCGAGGTCTATGTCTTTGACGTTTGCGTAAAACACAAAGGAATACTGACGGTTGAAGCGCGTGAGCCTGAAAGGTCCCGCTTCTATCTTGTAGTTTACGAGTTCCTCAAGTGGGACGAGCTCACCCTCTTTTCCCTTTACGTATATCTTTTTTATATTGTCAACGTTTCTCACAAAGTCCTCCGTAGCCTTTATGTAAAAGTCGTAGCTTTCCGCACCGAGCTCGTAGCTCCCGACCCTGAACTTCCCGAAAAGAAGCGAAAGCGTAAGCCCGACGTCTTGGGCGGACACCCCGTAGCGCGAGAGGTTTTCCCTCTTCAGGAATACCTTCACGTATGGCGCGTTTAGCTCCATATTCGTATCAACGTCCCTGAAGTATTCGCTCCTTGAAAAATGCTCCTCCATCTTTTTTGCGAGCCTCTTTAACTCCTCAACGTCCCAGCCCTTGACTATATACTCAACGTCCGTGCTCCTTCCCGTTCTCGTCCCTATCGCTTGCGGGGGCTCTATGATGACCTTCACGTCGTGGAGCTTTCTGAACTCCCTTCTTAGGTCCCTTATTACCTCCCTTTGGGGAGGTCTTTTTGACCTGTCAACGAGATAGACAAAGACCGTCCCCGTGTGAACACCCGCTCCCCCGAAGCCCTCACCCGCGACGAGGCTCACCTTCTCAACGTAGGGATTCTTAAGGAGTATCCTCTCTATCTCAAGACTCTTCTCCTTTACCATCTCAAAGGAAGAGCCGACGGGCAGGCGGAACCTTATTATGAACCTCCCCTCGTCGGGCGTCGTTATGAACTCCTTCTTTACGTGGGGAAAGAGTAAAACGCCGGCTCCCACGTTCAAAAACGCGAGGAACAAAACCAGAAGCTTCTTCCTCAAGGAAAACTCAAGGAGTTTCTCAAAGACGGACTCAAAGCGCGCGTAGAGTCTGACAAAGAGGTTCTCACCCGCCCTTTGTGAGATTAGACGCGCGACTACCATGGGCGTGAATGTAACCGCGACGACGTAAGAAAGGGCGAGTGAAACGATAAGCGTAAAGGCGAAGTTCTTTAAAAAACTCCCCAGAACCCCCTTCAAGAACAGTATGGGAACGAAGACGACTATGAGGGAGGCGGTTGAAGCGAGGAGAGCGAACATAACGAGGCGTGTGCCCTCAACCGCAGCGCGAAAGGGAGGAAGACCCTCCTCCCTCCTTCTGTGTATACTCTCCATAACGACTATGGCGTCGTCTATAACGATACCGACCGCCACCGCGAGAGCGAGGAGCGTAAGCATATTCAGGGAAAAACCGAAAAGGTAAAGGACGAAGACCGTCCCGAGGAGCGCGACGGGAATGGCGAAAACGGGAACGAGCGTGAGCCTGAGGTTTCCCAAAAAGACGTAAACCGTCAGCGCGGTCAGGAATATCCCTACGATAATCTCCTCAACCGCAGCCCTTACTATCCTCTTTATGTATATACTCGCGTCAAAGCTGTAAGCTATGTAAAGGTCGGGGGGGAGTATCTTCTCAAGCTCCGAGAGCTTCTCCTTAATCCTGTCAACGACCTGAACGGTGTTTACCTTAGCCTGCTTGTATACAACGAGGGCGATTGAGTTTTTCCCGTTAAAACGGGATATACTCCTCCTTTCGTCCTCACCAAAATAAACCTCCGCAACGTCCCCGAGCCTGACGTTTTGCTTCAGGTATAAGTCAGAGAGCTCTTCGGGAGTCCTGAACTTCCCGTAAAGTCTCAGGACGTATTCCCTCCTCTTTCCGTATACGTTCCCCGCGGGAATCTCCGCGTGGTTTTCCCTTATCACGGAGAGGACCTCAAGCGGGGTAAGCTCAAAACCGAAAAGCTCCGTCGTCCTTAGCCTCACCCAAAGGACGTTATCCCTGAAGCCCCCGAGGCTCACCGAACCCACCCCCGGGAGCTTCTCTATCTCCCTCTTCACGACCTTGTCCGCGTAGTATGCGAGCTTCTGGTAATCCCCCCCCTCGGTGTAGAGGATAACGACCAAAACGGGAGCGCCCGATGTGTCAACCTTCCTCACAACCGGTGGCTCCGCCTCCCTCGGGAGCCTCCTCATAGCCCTCTGAACCGCGTCCCTCACCTCTTGGGACGCTACGTCTATGTCCTTATCAAGACTGAACGTGATTGTTATCTTTGAAAGACCGGGAAAACTTCGGGAGTATATACTGTCTATACCCGAGACGGTTGATATCTCCTCCTCAAGGACTTTCGTGACGTTCGCGTCAACGGTGTAGGGGTCCGCGCCCGGGTATACCGTGCTTACGGAAACGACGGGAAACTCAACGTCCGGAAGACGGTCAACGGGTATGAAACGAACCGAGTAAAGCCCGAGGAGTATAAAGGCGAGCGTAAGCATAACCGTGGTGATGGGACGCCTCACAAAGAATTCCTGCATAAGAACATTCTCCTACAAGCATCCCTCACTGACAAATCGCTTCCCAAACGTTAGAATTAACTAACCGGGAGGTAAGAGATGAAAAGAGCGCTCGTTCTCGGCGGGGGCATAGGAGGAACCGAGGCAGCGATAGCCCTGAAAAAAGAGGGCTACGACGTTACGCTCGTGAGCGACAAACCCTACCTCTGGGTATACCCCATATCCATATGGGTCCCGACCGGTGAGATAAAGCCCGACGACGCGAAGATACCCCTTGATGAGTTCTCAAGACGCTGGGGCGTTCGTTTCGTCCGCGGAAAGGTAAAACGAATAATCCCCCAAGAGAACACCGTAGAGCTTGAAAACAAAAAACTCCGATACGATTACCTCATCGTAGCACTCGGTCAGGGAAAGAAGAAGCACAAAGGCTTAGAACACACCCTCTCAATATGCGCAAGCCCGGAAGAAGCCCTCCTCATACGCGAAAGACTCCTGAGACTCATATCAAAAGGAAAAGGGAAGATAGCCATGGGATTCGGTGGGAACCCGAAGGACAGAACCGCGGTGAGGGGAGGTCCCGTCTTTGAGCTACTCTTTAACGTTGATTACCATTTAAGAAAATTATCGCTTCGCGATGAGTTTGAACTCACCTTCTTCGCACCCATGCCAAAACCCGGTGAGAGACTCGGGGAAAAAGCCCTGAGGATGCTTGATGAACTCTTTAAGAAATACAACGTAAAGAAGATAACGGGAAAGAAGATAAGGGAGTTCACGCCCGAGGGCGTAGTTTTTGAGGACGGGAGTTTCCTTGAGAGCGAGCTTACCGTTTTCGTCCCCGCGGGGGAGGGGCTTCCGCTCTTCAGGGAGTCGGGGCTCCCTACGAACGAGGCGGGCTTCCTGAAGATAGACGAAACCTGCAGGGTTGAGGGAACCGATAATATATACGCCATAGGCGACAGCTCCGCTGTAGAAGGACCCCCTTGGAGCGCAAAACAGGGACACCTCGCGGAGGTCATGGCACGCATAAGTGCGCACAACATAGCGGTTCGCGAAGGAAAGAAGAAAGGAAAACTAAAAAGCTACAAAGACCACATAAACATCTTATGCCTCATGGATATGGGAGGAAGGGGAGCGGGACTCGCATACAGGGACGACAAAAGAGCGCTTCTTATCCCCATACCCATACTCGGGCACTACATAAAAAAAGCGTGGGGTGTATACTACAAACTTTATAAACTCCGCAGAGTTCCTAAAATTATTTAAAATGCTGAAAATTCTCCTCCTTTTTTTCCTTCTGCTCTTCTCTTGCAAAGAGCAAGAACAAAAGAGGGTAAGGGAGCGCGTCGTTGAGGTTAAAGTTCTTCCCGTCCGCTCCGAACTCATACCCCTTGAGCTTCACCTAAAAGGGGAGTTCGTTCCCCGATACGAAGCCTACCCTACCGCCCAAGTCCCCGGAAACGTCGTAAAACTCTACAAACGCGAAGGACAAACCGTAAAAAAGGGAGAACCCCTCGCCCTCGTTGACCCGAGGGAGGTAAAAAGGAGCATATCAAGGGCAAAGGAAGAGCTCGCCCAAGCCATAGCGGAATACGAGCTTCAAAAGAAGATAACAAAAAGGAGGAAAAACCTGTACGAAAGGGAGCTCATAGCGAGGGAGGAATACGAAAGGGAGCTGACAAAGCTAAAGACCCTCCGCGCCCGCGTCCGCGCCCTCAGGGAAGAGCTAAAGAGACTAAAAGTCCTCTACGACAAACATATAGTCAGGTCTCCGCTTTCGGGCTTTATAGCGGAGAGGTATGTAAACGAAGGTGATTACCTCGCACCACAACAAAAAGCTTTCAGGGTTGTCTCCCTCTCCCCCCTTGAGTTTGTCCTCCTCGTTCCCCAAAGATACGCGGACAAACTGCGGGGGATAGAGGAGATAAGAATCAACGCGCAAGCGTTCGGTGATATAAGAGGAAAGGTAATATTCGTATCCCCCTCCGCAAAAAACGGTCAGATAACCCTGAAGGCTCTCGTCCAAAACCCCGAGGGAAAGATAAAGCCCGGGATGTTCGGGACGGGCGTGGTTCCCGTCGGTGAGGTGAAGGCTTTCAAGGTTCCGGAAAACGCGGTCGTTCTTATGGGAAGCAAAAAGCTCGTTTGGAAGATACAAAACAACACAGCCCTTCCCGTTGAGGTAAAGGAGGTAAAGACAAAAGACGGATACGTTTACGTCCTTGGGAACCTTCACGAGGGTGACCTGATAGCGGTGACGAACGTCCACAGGCTCAGGGAAGGCGCACGGGTGAGGGTAAGATGGTAATACTTTTACTTCTTTTCTCCCTCTGCTGGTCTTTGACCCTTGATGAAGCGATAAGTATAGCACTCAGGAATACGTCCGATATAAGACTTTCGGAGCTTGAGCTGAGGCGCGTTGAGCAGGAGATAAAGAAAGCCCGCGCAAGAATCCTGCCCTCCCTCGGCGCCTCATACTCATACAGACGCCTTGACGACTCCCTCGTCTTCGGTTTTTCCCCGCGCGACAGGCAGGAATACTCCCTCACACTCACACAGACGATTTTCAACAAAGCGGTATGGGACTCTATCTCCCTTGCGAAAAAGCAAAAAAAACTTCAGGAGCTCATACTTGAGGACGTAAAAAGGGAGGTCGTCTACAGGACGAAGGAGATGTTCTACGCCCTCGTTTACAAGAAGTTAGTCCTTAAGCTCAAAAGGGACAACCTTAAGTATTGGGAGGAGAACCTGAGGTTCGTTGAGGAAAAGTATAAAAAGGGTATAGTCCCTAAGGTTGAACTCCTGAGGGCGAAGGCTCAGTATGAGCTCGCCCGTGCGGAGCTAAAGGAAGCAAAAACGGACTACCTGATGAGCGTGGAGGAGCTAAAAGCCTTCCTGAGGATAGACGGGGAACTGAAGCCCGAGGGGAGCCTTAAGCTCTCCTTTCCAGCAAATCTCCCTCCCCCCGAGGAGCTTGAGAGGAAACTCCTTGAGAGAAACACGAGCCTGAGGGTAGCAAGAGCTCGGCTTGAGCTTGCGCGCGGGAGCTACAGACTCGCAAAGGCGGAATACTTCCCGACACTTGACGCGTTCCTTACGTATGAGGGCTTTACCGCCCGTAGCTTCACCGGGGGAACCAAGTGGATAGAGGGTTACGTCTTTGGCTTTAGCTTCAACTACAAACTCTTTGACGGTTTTGGCAGGGAGGCGAACGTAGCGAGCAAGAAGATAGAGCTTCTCAAGGAGCAAGAAAAGCTCAGGGCTACGCTTTACGAGCTAAGAAAGGAGCTCAGGAACGCCCTCCTTTCTATATCCTCGCTCAAGGCGAGGATAGAAGCGACGCAAGCTTCCCTCAGGGCGTCCGAAGAAGCGCTTCGCCTCGCGACGGAGCGCTACAGGGAGGGTCTCACGACATACCTTGAGGTTCTTGACGCGAGGAATAACTACAACAAGACCGTTGAGAGCCTCCACGAACTTCTATACAGATACTTCGTCCTCGTTGCGCTCGTTGAGCGCCTAACGCGCTGAGGGCGTTAACCTCTCCTTTAGCCTGCAAACACCGCAAACCTCTCCCATCGTAGGCTCACCGCAGACCTTACACCTACCGAGCTCCTTTTTATCCTCCGTCTTGAACTTCGGGTATACCTTCCTCAGGTAATCAAGGTAAAACCTGAGTTTCGTTCCCGGTGAGCGCTCCTCTATCTTGTTTAGAATCTCCTTGTAAAAGACCGATGTGGCGTCCTCGGAGTATGGGCACTCCTCCTCTATAAAGTCTATACCCTCAAGGAGGGCGTAAAGAGCGGTCTCCTTTTCCGTAAGCTTACAAAAGGGCTTTACCTTCCTGACAAAACCTCCCTCCTCCTCAAGAACGGGGAACTTCCTGCCAAGATACTTCTCGTTCCAATTCAGAACGTTCGCAAGCAGAGCGCTCGCCTCGTCGTCAAGGTTGTGTCCCGTCGCGACGACGTTGTATCCCTCCTCCTTTGCCACCTTGTTGAAGTTATACCTCTTTACAAGCCCGCAAACGGAGCAAGCCTCGCGCGACGTGAGTCCCACGATGTTCGGAAGCTCCGCCAGTTGCTCTTTGAGGTCAACAACTATAAGACGGGCGTCCAGACTTTCTGCGAACTTCTCAACCTTTTCCCTTGAGCGCTCCGAATACTCCCCTATACCGAGGTGAACGTAAAGACCGTCCGCGTTGTATCCGAGCTTTCTCAGAACCTTCCAAAGTGCGAGACTGTCCTTGCCCCCGGAGACCGCGACGAGAATCCTGTCATCCTTTGTGAACATACGAAATTCCTTAATCGTCTTCTTCGTATAGTTCTCAAACCACTCCGTAAAGTGTTCCCTGCAAAGGGCGAGCCTGTGGTGGGGCATGTATACAATCGCGCGCCTCTTACAAACCCTGCATTTTTTCATAGAAAAATAAAATAAGCTTGTTTTATATTTTTATTAGCGTATTCTTATCCCTCGGAGGAAGAGATGCGTAGGGTAATGCTGAAATCAAAGATACACCGACTGCGCGTGACGGACGCGGAGCTACACTACGAGGGGAGTCTATCCCTTGATGAGAACCTCATGAAGCTCGCGGACCTAAAGCCCTACGAGCGCATAGACGTCTACAACATAAGCACGGGAGACAGGTTCCAAACCTACGTGATACCCGCTCCCCCCTTCTCGGGAGAGGTAAAGCTGAACGGCGCAGCCGCCCGCCTCGGCGCCAAGGGAGACCTCATAATCATAGCGTCTTACGCTTACTACGAAGAGGAAGAGCTTAAAAACTATAGCCCTAAGCTTATCTTCGTTGATGAAAACAACAACCCCGTTGAGATTAAAGAAGGATTGGAGGTTCTGTGATGTTTGTGAACGTCCCCGAGGTAAGCGCGGAAGAAGCTAAGAAGATGATTGAGCAAGAAGGTGATAACGTCGTCCTCCTTGACGTAAGAACGCCCCAAGAGCACGCACAGGTAAGGATACCGAACTCCGTCCTCCTGCCCCTTGACGAGCTGAGATACGCCTTTCAGAACCTCCCCAAGGACAAGAAGTATATCGTCTACTGCAGGAGCGGGGAAAGGAGCGCGTTCGCTACATATTTCCTGAGACAGATGGGATACGACGCGTATAACCTCGCGGGAGGGATACTCCTTTGGCCCTACGAAACCGAGAGCGGTATCCCTCCTACAACCTGATAACCTCGTCCGCCTTTTGTTGTGCCTCTTTCGCGGTAACGACGAGCTCTATGGGTCTGAGACCCGTCTCGGAACTTAACTCCTCCGCTGTCTTTTCAAGCTCTTGAGCTCCCTCCCTTAGGGCGCCCTCAAGCCTCTCCGTAAGCTTCAAAATCCTCGCAAGGACGGAATTCTCATCCTCAAAAGCCCGAACAACCTCCTCATCAACGTGAAGCTCCCTCAAAAAAGAGGGTATATCAACCCCTAAAATCTCATCAAGCAAGGAAAAAAGACCGACGAGGAAAGCCTTCTGTGAAAGCTCCGACGAAGAGCGCCCCGCGAGAGCCTCCGCTATGTGCGCGCGTATAAGGGAGCGCTTCCAAAGCTCCGGATTTTCAAGCTTCATATACTCGTTTAACGCAACCAAAAGGACGAACCTCTTTACGTTCTCAAGACCCACGTATGAGACCGCGTGATGTATATCCTCTATCTTCTTTCGCCTTGAAAAGTAAGCGGAGTTCACAAAGCGCAAAAACTTCACCGCCATACCGACGTCTGACGCTATCGTGTCCGCCACCTCCTTGAGGCTTTTTGCGGAGCTTAGCATACTCATAAGCCTCAAAAGCGTCCCCTTCAAAAAGGGCGTCACGCGGGCTTCCTCAACAACGACCGGAGGTTCCAAAAAGTTCCCCTCAAAGTAATCCGCCCCCGACTCAAGAGCCCTCTTGTATTCCTCCTCGTTCTCTATATAAGAAACAAGAACGCGCTTCCCGTGCCCCTTAGCCCCGCTAACCGAGGAAGACAAAACCTCGGAAGCCCTGAACTCAACGATATCACCCAGAGCTACAAGCTCCGAATACTCCCTCCTGTAAAGGGAAGGCGATATAAGTATACCCGCTCCCCTCCGCTTTAGCTCGCTTACCTTTTTCTTTATCAACTTACCGAGGGTTTCCCCGACCGGAACCTCTGGCTCATTCAGCGCGTAAATGATATCCTCGTGCGGGAGTATATCAATTGATTTGTTAAGAACAGCCTCAAGAGAAAGGTTAACGATAAGCTTCTTACCTTGCGCTATCTTCCGAACGCCGTATTCCGCCAGTATATCCGCTATTATGTAGGCAGCGCGGGAGAAGGAAACCTCGCGCGGGTAGCGCGAAGGGTCTTCCGAGGAGCGCAGGTAAACCTCATACGCAAAAACACGCCCCTCTCTATCGTAGACCGCCTGCCGAGCTATTACGAAGCTCATCAATCTTCCTCTTCAGTTCAGGATAAAGCGGAAAACTCTCACAAAGCTCCCTGACCTCTTCCCTTACCCTTTCCACAACACCCTCATCACCGAGATTGTGAAGAACCTCAGATATCCACCTCGCGATACGCCTCATCTCCTCCTCTTTCATACCCCTCGTAGTCAACGCAGCGGTCCCTATCCTTATACCGCTCGTCTTGGTGGGAGGAAGAGGGTCAAAAGGAACCGCGTTCTTGTTTACCGTTATACCCGCCCTCTCAAGCGCCTTCTCCGCATCCTTCCCGACTATACCCTTATTCCTCAAATCAACCAGGACGATATGCGAGTCCGTTCCCCCCGTGACGATTTTAAACCCCTCACGCGCAAGCTCCTCCGCAAGAACGCGGGCGTTCTGAACGACCTGTCTCGCGTATCTCTTGAACTCCTCGCTCATAGCCTCCTTAAAGGCTACCGCCTTTGCCGCTATCACGTGCATAAGCGGACCGCCCTGTATACCCGGAAAAACACTCTTATCTATAACCTTTGCAAATTCCTTTTTAGAAAGGATAAAACCGCTTCGCGGTCCTCTCAAAGTCTTATGAGTAGTAGAAGTAACAAAGTGAGCGTAAGGAACGGGATTGGGGTAAACCCCTCCCGCTATAAGACCCGCGTAGTGAGCCATATCAACCATAAAAAGCGCTCCCACATCGTCCGCTATCTCGCGCATCTTCTCCCAATCAAAAACGCGCGGGTAAGCGGACGCCCCGCCAACGATGAGCTTAGGCTTGTGCTCCTTAGCGAGCCTGTAAAGCTGGTCGTAATCTATGAGCTCCGTCTCGGGATTCACACCGTAGTGGACGACCCTGTAGAGCTTCCCGCTGAAGTTCACCTTAGCCCCGTGCGTAAGGTGCCCCCCGTGGGAAAGGTCCATACCCATAATCGTGTCTCCCGGCTCAAGAACCGCAAAGTAAACCGCCATATTAGCCTGAGAACCCGAGTGAGGTTGAACGTTTGCGTGCTCCGCCCCGAAAAGCTCCTTAGCCCTCTCTATAGCGAGGTTTTCCACGATATCAACAAACTCGCAACCCCCGTAATACCTCTTTCCCGGAAGCCCTTCCGCGTATTTATTCGTAAGAACGCTACCGGTCGCCTCCATAACCGCGAGTGATGTAAAATTCTCCGAAGCTATCATCTCAAGGTTGTAAAACTGCCTCTCGTATTCCTTAACTATCGCGTCAAAAACCTCTCTGTCCGTAGCAAAAAGATGCTCCATGCACTAAATTATCCTACACCCGCACCCCTCCCGCAATCCGCAAAAAAGAGTTGACAGGGCGGGTGAGAGGGAATAGATTGGAAAAATACACACGCGACGAGGTCTCCCCTCGGGAGGTCAACCCACCAAAAAAGGGTTGACAAACCCGAAAGGAGACCTAAAATAAAATATTCGGTGCGGGGCTCAAAAGCCCCCCAAAGGCTCCTTGGCAACCGAATAGAGGGTGAGCCTCCCCTCCTCAAACCAGTGGGGTCCAGCACTCAGGTGGTCCTCACTAACAGTTCCCCTACAAAACTCGCTTGCGCCACTTTCCCTGAAGAGTTTGATCCTGGCTCAGCGCGAACGCTGGCGGCGTGCCTAACACATGCAAGTCGTGCGCAGGCTCGCCCTCCTCGTGAGGGCGGGCGCTGAGCGGCAAACGGGTGAGTAACACGTGGGTAACCTACCCCCGGGAGGGGGATAACCCCCCGAAAGGGGGGCTAATACCCCATAAAGTCGCCCGCCACTAAGGCGAGGCGACCAAAGGGAGCCTCTGCTTTGCAAGCTCCCGCCCGGGGATGGGCCCGCGGCCCATCAGGTAGTTGGTGGGGTAACGGCCCACCAAGCCTATGACGGGTAGCCGGCCTGAGAGGGTGGCCGGCCAC
>JAADEK010000014.1 GCA_013153455.1 Aquificota bacterium | reverse complement strand
GAAAACATAAGGAAAGGTGTATATGAGCTTATAAATTACTAAGGTAATATATAAAAACTATGCTTGAGAGGGAAAAGCTGAAGGCTCTAATACGCGAGCGTTCCCTGAAGGTTGCGAGCGAACCTATCTTTAAGCTCTCCTCGGGTAAGCTCAGCAGGTATTACGTTGACCTCAAGCGTATAACCTTTGACCCCGAAGGCGCATACCTCACCGGAAGGGTTCTTTACGAGCTTTTGAGGAAATTCTCCCCTTCCGCGTGCGGGGGTCTAACGCTCGGAGCGGACCCCCTCGCATACGCGGTTTCCTTCGTCTCATACACCGAGGGCTCACCCGTAAAGCCCTTCGTTGTCAGGAAGGAGAAAAAAGAGCACGGTATGGGAAGGAGGATAGAGGGAAACCTCCAAAAGGGGGAGAGGGTTGTCGTCCTTGACGACGTTGTGACGACTGGCTCCTCCGCTCTTAAGGCTCTCAGGGCTTGCAGGGAGGAGGGTCTTGAGGTCGTCGGGGTGGTCGCGGTCGTTGACAGGGAAGAAGGGGGAAAGGAAAACATAGAAAGGGAAGGAGTTCCCTTTTACTCGGTCTTTAAGCTCTCTGAGCTTCTCGGGTAATGCCCTCTCCCTTGCTTACTATCTTCTTCAGTAGCTCATCAAGACCCCAGCGCTTTTCCGCGGATATGAGAACCGCGTCTCCCTCAACGAAGGCGGGGTGGGGAAGGTGCTTCATCTCCTCCTCGCTCTCAACGAGTCTGTCCGCTTTGTTCAGGGCGTAAATTACGGGCTTTTCGTGAGCGGATAGCTCCTTTAGTATCTCGTTCACGGTGTTTATGTAATCAAGCCAACCCTCGTCTGAGACGTCAACGACGTGCAGGATTATGTCCGCTTCTTGAACCTCCTCAAGCGTAGCCTTAAAGCTCTCTATAAGCTCGGGAGGTAGCTTCCTTATGAAGCCCACGGTGTCCGTAAAGAGGAGCTTTGTGTCGGGATAAACGACGCGTGCGGAGGTCTTCGTGTCAAGCGTAGCGAAGAGCATATCCGCGGTGAAGGTTCCCTTCTTCGTGAGGGCGTTCATGAGGGTGGACTTTCCCGCGTTCGTGTAGCCGACTATCGCAACGCGCAGAATCTTCTCCCCCCTTTCGCTCCTTTCCCTCCTCTTCCTTTGCTCCCTCCTTCTCTTCTTTACTTCCTCAAGCTCCTTCCTTATGCGGTGTATGCGCTTCTTTATCAGGCGCTTCCTTATCTCCGCCTCTTGCTCACCGGGTCCCCTCGTCCCAAGTCCTCCCCCGAGCCTTGAGAGAGCCTTACCCCTTCCGTGTAGGCGGGGAAGCTCGTGCATAAGACGCGCAAGCTCAACCTGAAGCTTTGCCTCCTTTGTTTTCGCCCTCCTTGAGAATATCTCAAGAACGAGGTCGGTTCTGTCAAGGACGCGAACGCCCGTTAACTTCTCAAGGTTCGCTATCTGGGCGGGTGTGAGGAAGTCGTCAAAGACTATGGTGTCCGCTTTCGTTCCCCGGGCTATCTCCTTCAGTTGTTTCGCCTTCCCCTCACCGACGTAATACCTTTGGTCGGGTTGGTCCCTCTTTTGGAGAACGTATCCGAGCGCCTTCCCGCCGACCGCCTGAACGAGACCTTTCAGCTCCTTTATTGAACCCTTTGAGAACTCTTTTGATTGGTCTTTCCCGAATACTCCTACGAGGAGAGCTCTCATCTGGTCTTTAATTTAGGGCGGGAGGGTGTTTTATCAAGGACTCAAGCGCCTTCAACGATGGTGCTTATGGCGTGCTTGTATATGAGATACGGGTGTCCCTCAACCTCAAGGAGAATCGTGTAGCGGTCGTGGTTCAGAACCTTACCCACTATCCTGTTTCCCCTCGTGAGGAAAACGGTTATCGTGCTTCCCTTTTCCTTGAACCTCTCAAGAAGCTCGTCCTGTATGCTCGTCTGTCTCTCTTCCATGGGATACATCCCTTACCTCCGCTCGGTGGGTTTCTCCTTTATTGTATAATAACTGATTAGCTCATGAAGTCAAAGCTCGGACTCCTCTCTCTGGGCGCTTTTTTACTCTTCGTTTTCCTGTCCCCGCTCATCACCCTCTGCGTTCACACCTCCGAAAAGTCGGTTCACCTTGAGAGCCTGCATCTGGGAAGCTCAACCGAAGAGTTTCACATAAACGACGAGCCATCCTCGTCAAAAAAGCCTACCCTGAGCCTACCCCTCCTTTTCATCTCATTCTTAAGATTTATTAATTTCGTTCAATTACCTGCGCGCAAAGCGCGCAGGTCTTTTTATAAAAAAGAAAAGAATAAGGTTCTTATGCGATTGTTGATTTGATGCTCTCCTTTCGCTGAGAAATCCCCTCGGGAGGTTTTGTTATGGTTTTGGTTTTGCTCGTGTTTTTGGGCTTTGTGTTCGGGATTTCCTTTGAGGAGGCGCTTTCCCTCTTTGAGGGTAGCGAGGCGATGAAGGCTATTGAGGAAAAGAAGAGGGCGCTTGAGGGGCGGGTTATCTCCGCGCGGGCGCTGAGGAACCCTGAGTTTCGCTTTGAGAGCGGGTTTTTCTCAACGACCGAAGGGGGTCCGGAGGGTCGCCTGCTCTACATAGGTGAGATAACCCAAGAGATTCCCCTCTGGGGGGTAAGGGAGAAAAGGGAGAAGGTTGCGAGGAGCGAGGTTCGGGCACTGGTTTGGGAGCTTGAGGGTTTGAGGAACGGGCTTCTTTCGGACTTTTACAGGGCTTTTTACGGGGCGCTGTTGGCTAAGGAGGTTCTCCAGATAGCGAGAAGGGAGCTGAAGACCGCGGAGGGTATACGCGACTTTGTGAGGAAGGCTTACGAGATGGGGCAAAGGACCGAGCTTGAGCTTATGCGCGCGGTCAGGCTCTACGAGGGGGCGCGACTTGAGGTCTCAAGGGCTTTGGGCAGATACAGGAGCGCCCTTCGTGAGCTTTCTTACTACGTCGGGAGGGAGGTAAAGGAGGTTGAGGGGAACCTTTACGAGGTTCCGGAGTTCAGGCTACCTCGCCCGGAGGAAACGCCTCCCGTCTTGGCGCTTTCCGAGCGCGTTCGCTACTACACGAATTCCGCATCCCTCCACAAGGCTCTCGCCCTTCCCCTCCCGAGGACGGGTCTGATGGCTGAGGACGCGGGAGGGTATTACGGCTTTAGGTGGACGCTTTCGTTTGAGCTTCCCCTCTTTTACAGAAACAGGGGTGAGATTCTTGAGAGCTTGAGGATGCGGGAGGCGACGGAGCTTGAGCTTTCCTCTCAAAAGAGGCGCGTCTCCTCCCTCCTTTCTTCCATCTCCGAGAGGGAGAAGGTCTTGAGGGAGAGCATAAGGAGGCTTGAGGAGGTTCTCCTCGTGAGGGCGAAAAAGGAGCTATCCGCGGGTATGAAGAGCTACAGGCTCGGGCTTATCTCCCTTCTTGAGCTTTCTGATATAAAGAGGGCTTACTTTTCCCTCCTCAGGGAGAGGGCACTCTTGTATGCGGAGCTTCACGAGCTTTACGCGGAGCTTATCAAACTCGGGGGTATGAAGAGATGAGGTTTATACTCGTTTTACTGCTCTTTGTTTTTTCCTTCGGGGATGAGATAAGGCTCACAGAGGAGCAGATGAGGCTCCTCGGTATAGAGCTTATGAGCGTAAAGAGGAAGCCCGCGCTTCGTGTGATTGAGCTTCCCGCGGTCGTGAGGGAAAACCCGAAGCTCGTATACAAGGTTCACAGCCCCGCGGAGGGTGTTGTGAGGAAGCTCTACGCGTATGAGGGGAAGTTCGTAAAGAAGGGTGAGGTTCTCGCGGAGCTTTTCTCACCGAAGGTCTCGGAGATTCTCTCACGCATAGAGACGACGCGCGCACAGCTCGCGAGCGCGAGAAATCTATACAAAACTTACGAGAAGCTCTACAAGCAAAAGCTCATAAGGTATACGGATTTCATAAAAGCGAAGACAGAATACGAGGCGTTAAAGGGGACGCTCAGCGCACTTTTGCGCGAGCTTGAGCGCTACGGGGAGGTGAAAAACGGGCACCTCATCGTACGCTCACCGGGCAAGGGCTATATAACCCATCAGGGTGCGGTGGTGGGTCAGGCGGTGAGTCTTTCGGAGCCTCTTTTTGAGATACACTACCACGAGGTTCTTTGGGTATACGGCTGGGCACCGGAGGAGGAGCTTTCTTCCGTAAGGAGGGCGCGACTCGTTGAGGTCTCAAAGGGAAGCCTTAGGCTCCCCTGCTCGCTTGAGTTTATCTCACACGAGGTTGACGAGGAGACGAGGAAGGTAAAGGTGAGGTGCTCGGTCAGGAACGAGGGACACGTGCTCCTCGTAAACTCGTTCGTCAAGCTCAAGGTATACGAGGGGGAAGGCGAGGGGATAGTTATACCAAAGAGCGCCCTTTCGGAGGTTGAAGGGAAAACGGTCGTCTTTGTATACGAGGGTGGAGTGTTCAGACCGAGGGAGGTGGAGGTTGTTAAGGAATTGGGAGATGAGGTTCTGGTTGAGGGTCTGAGGGAGGGTGAGCTTATAGCGGTAAAGGGAGTAAGCTTTTTGAGGACGAAGCTCGTGGGTGTTGAGGAGGGTGCTCACGCTCACTGAATCGGAGGTGAGGAGATGTTCAGGCTCGTTTTGAAATACAGGATTCTGGTTCTCATACTTATGGGAATAGTTGTCGTATACGGTGTGAAGAGCTACCGCGAGCTACCTATTGACGCTTTTCCGGACCCTACCCCCGTTCAGGTGAACATATACACCGAGGCTCCGGGACTTTCCGCGGAAGAGGTGGAAACCCTCATAACGATTCCCGTGGAGTCTGTGATGAACGGGCTAAAGGACGTCCAGATAGTCAGGAGTGTCTCCCTTCCCGGTCTTTCATACGTCTCGGTCTACTTCAAGGACGGGACCGACGTTTACTTCGCCAGAAGGCTCGTTATGGAAAAGCTCGCGGACGCAAAGGCAAACATACCCGAGGGCTACACACCGGTAATGGGTCCCAACTCAACGGGTCTTGGGAACGTCCTCCTTTACACGCTGAGGGACAAGGAGGGTAAGCTCTCACTCGCGGAGATAAAGTCAATATACCAAAAGTGGGTCGTAAGACCCCTTATCATGAGCGCGGGAGGGGTTGAAGAGATAGTCCAATACGGTCCCGAGCTCGCCTACCTGATAGTCCCGAAGCCCGACAGGCTCGTAGCATACCGCATAACCTTCCCCGAGCTACTTGAAGCCTTGAGGAGAAACAACCTGATTGTGGAGGGGGGTTTTTACCTGTCCCACGAGGGAGACCTCGTCGTGAGGGGACTGGGGAGGGTAAGCTCGGTTGAGGAGCTTCTCTCCCTCCCGGTTAGGTTTGACGAAAGAAACGGGGTGTGGGTCTCTCTGGGTGAGCTCGCGAGCGTCAAGAAGGGCGAGATGCCGAACCGCAGGGGCGCCTTTACGATGGACGGACAAGAGGTTCAAGGGAATATAGTTATAAAGCGTATATACGAAAACACGAAACTCGT
>JAADEK010000116.1 GCA_013153455.1 Aquificota bacterium | reverse complement strand
TCTATCCCGTCGTGGCTCGCTATGTGTTCAAGTCTGTGGGGAAGCCCGCGAAAGGAGTATATCACCTCCCTGAAGTCCTCGGGACTAAGACCGAACTCAAGGGCTATGAGGCTCGCGACCGCGACGTTGTATACGTTGTGCTCACCCTTTAGCTTAAGCTTTTTCTCCTCAAAGAGTTTTATCCCTTTCCAGATTACCCACCCTTTTTCGCGCTTTAGCTCCGAAAGGAGGTTCCTTCGCGCGCGGGAGGGGGTGTTTCTTACCTCCGTAAGGAGGTCGTTTAATATTATCAGGTCGTCCTTTGTTTGGTTTTTGAATATTTTGTATTTGCTAAAGAGGTAGTCCTCAAGGGTGGGGTGCCAATCAAGGTGGTCGGGGTGGAAACTTATGAAGGCTCCGATGTGGGGTCTGAAGGTCTTCAGCGTTCTTCCTTGAAAGGAGGAGACCTCAAGGACCGCTATCCCTTCCTTTGTTTCCTTCAGGGCTTGGGAGAAGGGTTTTCCTATGTTTCCAGCCTCAAAGGTTTCGGGGAAAAAGCGCGAAAGGATGAGGTATGTGAGGCGCGTGGTTGTGGACTTTCCGTCCGTTCCAGTTATTGCTATCGTCTTTCCGCGAAAGAAGCGAAACGCGAGCTCAAGCTCCCCTATCACTTCCTTTCCCCTTTTTTCCGCTTCCCTCCAGAGGGGGTGTGAGGGCGGAATCCCGGGGGAAAGGACGACGGTGTCAACCTCCTCAAGGACTTCCCTCCAGAGGTGGGGGGTGGTCTTGTCGTCCCCGAAGTAAACGCTGTAGCCCTCGGAAAGCAGGAGTTCGGTCGCGGATTTTCCGCTCTTTCCGAGCCCCCAAACTAAGAACTTCATGAGACCTTTTCCTTTATTTGGGATACCTCCGCGAGGGCTTCGTAGGGGTTTTCCTTCTCGGTCTCCCACACAAATACCTTACTTTTGTGGAGTATCCACTTTGCCCTGTTGCTCTTTGGGTGGTATCCGCTTATGACGATGTCAACGCCTTGACGGACGAGCTCCTTGGCTATACACTCCTCGCTCTTTCCCTCCATCTTAACGACGACGGGGTTTCCCTCTCCTTCCTTGAATATGAGGATGCTCTTTGTGTCGGAGAATGTTCTCGCTACCTTCCCGTCGTTTGTGAGGATTGCGACGCTCGTTTTTTCCCTCACACAACAAGGCTCGTAATGTATGAAGACCATCTCAACGTTGGGGATTTCCTCGGTTATGCGTTTTTCTATCTCGTCCGCTATGCGGTGGCTTTTAACAAAGTCGTCGGTGTTTATCGTTATCACCGCGTCTATGAAGAGTTTCCCTCCCGCGCTCCTGACGAGCAGGCGCTTTACCTCGCTCACCTCGGGAAACGAGAGTATTATCTTCTTTATCTTCTCTATGGTTTCTTTGTCCGCGGAGATGTCAAGTATGGCGCCGACTTGCTCCTTCAGGAGCTGAAGGGCGGTAAATGTGATTACGAGCGCTATCGCGAGCGCCACGTATCTCTCTATGTTTACACCGAAGTAGTATGAAGCGAGGCTCACGAGGACTAAAAACGAGGAAAAGGCGTCCGTCAGGGTGTGGTATGAGTCCGCGATTAGGGTGGGGGAGTTTAGCTTCTTTCCCGCCCTCCTTTCAAGGAACGAGAGCGTGAGGGAGGAGACGAGCGAGACTACGGTTATCCCTATACCGACGGGCAGGTATTCGTAGTTTATCTCTATCTCGCCCTTTAGAGCCCTGTTTGCTATCTCCCAAGCGGTGAAGAGAAGGAAGAAGGATATAACTATGGCGCCTATGTTCTCAAGCTTGTAAAGCCCGTATGGGAACCTTTCGTTCTTTACCTCGGAGAACTTTATGGACAAGAAGGCTATGAGCGAGGCGAGGGCGTCCGAGAGGGAGTGAACCGCGTCCCCGATGAGGGAGAGGCTACCCGTCAAAAGACCGCCAACGAGCTTTATGAGGGCTTGGAAGATGTTAAGAGCGAGCGAAAGGAGCGCCCAGTGTTCCTTTCTCATATCACCTCAACCCATACGCCTTTTAAGTATAAGGTATTTGGCATCTGGAGTATCCACGGGTGGTCAAGGTCTTGGAACGTCTTCGCGATAACCCTCAGCTGTCTCTTCACGTCAAGCGAAGCGGAAAGGAGGACGTCAAGGAGGTGCTGTTCTGTGATGTGATATGAGCACGAGAATATGGCGAGGTATGCTCCCTTCTTTGCGAGACGAAGCCCCCTCACGAGGAGCTCCTTGTATCCCCTGAGGGCGTTGGGAACCGAAGCCTTGTTCTTTGCAAACGAGGGGGGGTCTATGATGATTACGTCAAATTTCTCACCCTTTTTGTCAAGCTGTCTCAGGTAATCAAAGGCGTTAGCCTTTACCCACTTTATGTCCGTAAGACCGTTCAGTTGTGCGTTTTTCTCAGCCTCCTTCAGCGCAAGCTCGGATATGTCAACGCCTATAACCTCACCCGCTCCCGCCCTTTTCATGTTCAGCGCGAAACCACCCGTATGACAAAATACGTCAAGACACCTGTCCCCGGGCTCAACGAGGGACCTCACGAACTTTCGGGCGTTCCTCTGGTCAAGGAAGAAACCCGTCTTTTGACCCTCGGGTATGTTTATGTAATACCGAAGGTCGTGCTCCCATATGATTACCTCGCTGGGAACCTCGCCGTATATAACCCTCTCCTCAACGTCAAGCCCCTCCACCCTCTTTGCTATCTCGTTCACCTTCTCGTATATACCCTTAGGTTTTAAAAGCTCTATTAAAGTCTCAATTACCGCTTCGCGGTAGAGGTTCATACCGTATGTGGTAAACTCAACCGCGAGGTATTCCCCGTAAACGTCAACGATAAGACCCGGAAGGAGGTCACCCTCCGAGTGAACGAGTCTGTAAGCGTTGCTGTTTATGTAGAGGCGCTTCCTGTATTCGTAGGCTTCTTTTATGCGCCTCTTTATGAGCTCCTCGTTGAGGGGCTCGTTCTTGTCAAAGGAAACGATACGAACGGATATGTTCACGTCCGGGTTTATGTATCCGTATCCGAGGAATTTCCCGCCCGCGTCCCTTACGACCACGCTCTCGCCCTTTTTGGGCTTTCTTGAGAGGGACGCTATCTCACCCCTGTATACCCACGGGAAGAAACCCTTTATCCTGTCCTCTACTCCCGGCTTTACCCTTACTTGAAGCATAGATATATAATTTATCTGCTAAAAACCCTAAAAAGCAGGTGCCCGAAGCGCCCGAGGAGGTGTGAAAAGAAGAAAACGAAAAGACCTTCCGAACCGCAACAAGCAAACACCGCGTAAAAGAGCGCGCCCATAGTCCCGATACGGAGGAAAAAACCGAAAACCCGACAAAAGGTTCCGCCCGAGAGCCTGATGTGCTCGTTGTATAATACTCCCGAAATAATACCTATAATAAATAGAGCTACAAACTCCATAAGAGAAAAATAATATGTCAAAGAAACTGTTCGTCTTTACGGAAAATACAAACGCGGAGGAGCTTGAGAGACTCGCTAAGAGTATGGGTCTTTACGCCCGTCGCATACAAAACATCGTTATAGTTGAAACAAAGAGCGACGAGGACGTCGCTTACATCTTTACGGAGATAAGCGACAACGCCCTTAAAGACATGCGCATATACGACGGGAACTTTAACGAAAACTCGTGCTCTTCCCTCCTCAAGGCGGTCGCAAGAGCCCAGCCCCCCTCCCAGTGGCTTGACAGGCTCATATTCAACCATCTGGGTAAACTGTTTATAAACACAAAAATCCTCTTTCACCCGATTGTTGACGTAAAGAAGAAGGAAGTGAGCGCCTTTGAAGCCCTCTGCAGACCTCCAATAAGGATAATAGACCTCATAGAGGTGGGGAGAACCTCCTCCGAGTTTTCGGAAACCTATTGTAGATACGTAGCGCTGAAGAAAGCGTCCGAGTTTCTCGGGAAGAACCTTATGCTCTTTTTGAACTTTCACCCCAAGTTCCTGAAAGACCCCCTCAAGGTCTTCGGGGACCTCCTCAGCTCACTTTACACGAACAAGATAAAGCCGAACCAAATCGTCATTGAGCTTACGGAATACGAGGAGCTTGACGTTTCCGCGGTAAAGAGCCTGATATCGTTTATGAAGTCCGAGGGGGTGAGGGTGGCGCTTGACGACGTGGGTTCGGGATACTCGGGACTCTTTTACCTCTCGGAGCTAAAGCCCGATATCGTGAAGATAGACATGGAGCTCATACGCGACATACACAAGAACAACCTGAAGAAGGTAATCGTAAACTACCTTATAAAGCTCGCGCACGACAGCGGTATACTTGTAGTCTCCGAAGGCGTTGAGAAAAAGGAAGAGCTTGAGACGCTCGTATACATGGGAACGGACTACGTTCAGGGCTTTTTAATATCAAAACCCCTTGAGAAACCGGACCTGAACGAGCTCAACCGAAGGGTAAAGAAACTACTTTCTTCCGTGTAGCTCCTGAAGGGACTTTACGCTCAGCGACCTTCCCTCGCTCTTCAATCTCCTGAAGCTCTTTATCGCCTCAAGGACAGCGTATCCCGCCCTTACGGTGGTGTAGTAGGGGACGTTAAACTGAACCGCGGTTCTCCTTATGAGGTATGCGTCGCTCTTTTCACGCCTGCCCGAGGGTGTGTTTATGATAAGGTGAATCTCGCCGTTTATTATCATATCCACGACGTTGGGTCTTCCTTCGGATACCTTAAGGACCGGCTTTGCGGGTATACCGTGCTCCTTGAGAAACCTGTAAGTCCCCGATGTCGCGTATATGTTAAACCCGAGCTCAACGAAACCCTTCGCGAGTTCTAAAATCTTCGGCTTATCCCTGTCCGCCACGCTTATAAAGACGTTCCCCTTCTCGGGGAGTCTGTAGCCCGCGGAGAGCTGAGCTTTGTAGTATGCAAGCCCGAACTCCTCGTCTATCCCCATCACCTCACCCGTTGACTTCATCTCGGGTCCCAAGACGGGGTCTACTTCGGGAAAACGCTTCCAAGGAAAGACGACCTCTTTTACGGAAAAGACCTTCTTGTCCTTCGGGAGGAAATCGGACGCTATATGACTTTCCCCCTTCCTTATGCGCTCAAATACTTCGGGAACGAGCTCCCTCAGCTTCCTCCCGACTAAAACCTTCGTCGCGAGCTTTGCAAGGGGGTAGCCTACGCTCTTGCTCACGAAGGGAACCGTCCTTGAAGCCCTCGGGTTTACCTCAAGGACGTAAACCTCACCTTTGTATACAGCCATCTGGACGTTTATGAGACCTTTTACCTCAAGCGCGAGGGCGAGCTTCTTCGTCTGCTCTTTTACCTCCTTTACTATATCGTCGGGCAGGCTATAGGGGGGGATTGATGTCGCGCTGTCCCCCGAGTGGACACCCGCCTGCTCTATGTGTTCCATTACCGCCCCGATTAGGACGTCCTCTCCGTCGGAGACCGCGTCAACGTCAAGCTCTATACTGTCCTCAAGGAACTTGTCTATGAGAACGGGGCGCTCGTGGCTTACGCTAACAGCCTCGCTCAGATACTCCTCAAGCTCCTGCTCGTCGTGGACTATCCTCATAGCCCTCCCTCCCAGAACGTATGAGGGTCTAACGAGAACGGGATAACCGAGCTTCTT
>JAADEK010000044.1 GCA_013153455.1 Aquificota bacterium | reverse complement strand
AGCGCAGCGGCGGAGGTTGCTATCGTCGTGTTTAGCATAGCCCAAACCGCGGTCTCGTTAGCAGCGAGTGCGGAACCCGCGTTGAAACCGAACCAACCGAACCACAGTATGCCCGCACCGAGCGCGACGAGGGGAACGCTGTTGGGGATAAGCGCGGTATCCTTCCTCCTGCCGAGGAGCAAAGCACCGACGAGACCGGCTATACCCGCGTTGATGTGAACGACCGTTCCTCCCGCGAAGTCAAGCGCCCCGTGCTGAGACAGGAATCCTCCGCCCCACACCCAGTGCGCGACAGGTGGGTAAACGATTATACTCCAAAGGAGCGCAAACAGGAGCCAAGCGGAGAACTTCATCCTCCCCACGTAAGAACCGCTTATGAGGGCGGTCGTTATGGTTGCAAACGTGAGCTGGAACATGACGTCCAAAAGCGCGGGGTAGCCAGTGTCGGGGTTTATCCCGCTTATGCCCTTTGCGAGGATATACTGGAAGGGGTTGCCCATAAAGCCCATGATGTCATCACCGTAGGCTATTGAGTATCCTACGATTACCCACGTGAGGGCTACGATTGCAAACGCGGTAAAGGACATCGCTATCGTGTTGAGTATGCTCTTTGCTTTGTCAAGCCCGCCGTAGAAGAGAGCAAGACCGGGAACGGTCATGAACACAACGAGCGCGGAAGCTGTAAGCATCCACGCGGTGTTACCCGTGTCAAGCTTTGCGCCCTCTTGGGCGAGGGCGGGAAGTGAGGAAAGCAGAAGGGGTATAATAACTCCTAAGACTCCTCTTGCCCTCATCTTTTTCCTCCTTTTTTTCAAAAAAATTTTTAAAAGACGGGGCGAAGCCCCGTAATTGGATTAAATATCCCAGTAAAGTTCAAACTCCTTGGGGTGAGGTATGAACCTGAGCTCGTCTATCTCCGCCTTCTTGCTCTCTATCCAGAGCTGTAGGAATTCTTCGGTAAAGACGTCTCCCTTCAGGAGGAACTCGTAGTCGTTCTCAAGAGCTTTTATAGCTTCCTCAAGTGAGCCGGGGAGCTGGGGTATGCCCTCAAGCTCTTCGGGCGGTAGTGAGTAGATGTCCTTGTCAAAGGGTTCTCCGGGGTCTATTTCGTTCTCTATTCCGTCTATGGCAGCCATGAGTATCGCTGCAAAGGCGAGGTAGGGGTTTGAAGTTGCGTCGGGGAAGCGGACTTCTATCCTCTTGGCTTTGGGGTTTTGTGAATACATGGGTATCCTTATCGCTGCGGAGCGGTTCCTCGCGGAGTAGGCGAGTCTGACGGGAGCCTCGTAACCGGGAACGAGTCTGTGGTAGGAGTTTATCGTCGGGTTCGTGAAGGCGGTAAGTGCGGGTCCGTGCTTAAGGATTCCTCCTATTGCGTAGAGTGCGGTCTTTGAGAGTCCTGCGTATTCGCTTCCCGCAAATTGGTTTTCACCGTTTTTCCAGATTGAGAAGTGGGTGTGCATTCCCGAACCGTTGTCGTTGGGGAGGACTTTGGCGAGGAACGTCGCGTATTTTCCGTGCTTGTATGCTACCATCCTCACGATGTACTTGTAGAGGAAGAGTTTGTCCGCTTGGTTTACGAGGGAGTCGTAGCGTATGTCTATCTCTCCTTGTCCCGCGGTTGCGACCTCGTGGTGGTGAAGCTCAACGATTATCCCGAGGTCGGACATTATGGAAACCATTTCGTTCCTGAGGGGCATGACCTTGTCTATGGGAGGTGCGGGGAAGTATCCGCGCTTGTGGGGTATCTTGTATCCCGTTGAGGGGACTTCCCTGTTCCACCAGCCTTCTTCGGAGTCAACCCTCCAAAACGCGTAGTTTGGTCCCGTTCCGTATTCAACGCTGTCAAAGATGAAGAACTCGGCTTCGGGACCGAAGTATGCGGTATCGCCTATGCCCGTTTGTTTGAGGTATTGCTCCGCCTTTTGGGCTATGTAGCGCGTATCACGCCCGTAGCGCTCTCCGGTAACGGGGTCGTATATATCGCAAATCATAACGAGGGTCTTGGGTTCTATGAAGGGGTCTATGAAGGCGGTGTTGGGGTCCGGTTTTGCGAGCATATCCGACTCGTTGATTGACTGCCAGCCCCTTATGGATGAGCCGTCAAATCCCCTTCCGTTCTCAAAGGTTTCCTTTGATATCTCGTAGGCTGGTATGGTGAGGTGTTGCCACTGACCGAACGGGTCTGAGAACCTGAGGTCTACATACTGCACGCCTTCCTTTTGAATGAGGTCAAGGACCTCTTCGGGCGTATACTTGGGCATACTACACCTCCTTTTATTGGTTTTTAGATAGCTTGCTCGCCCCTTTCTCCCGTTCTTATCCTTATGACGTCTTCAACGGGCAAGATGAATATCTTTCCGTCCCCTACCCTTCCCGTCTGGGCGGTCTTGACTATCGTCTCTACGACCTTCTCTACGTCTTCGTCCTTTACGACTACCTCAATCTTTACCTTCGGGAGGAAGTCAATGACGTATTCCGTTCCCCTGTAGATTTCCGTGTGTCCTTTTTGCTGACCGAAGCCTTTGACTTCGGTAACGGTCATACCGCCTATCCCTATCTCCACGAGCGCATCTTTTACTTCGTCCAACTTAAAAGGTTTGATGATAGCTTCTATCTTCTTCATCCACGCTCCTCCTACTTTCTATTATGCAAGGGGCGTGCCGAAAATTCCTCCCGTGTTTTTTCGCGCGGTCTTTTCGTCTACTTACAATTTTGTTAACATGTGAACACTTTTGTCGGGATAAATTGTGAGACTTGGTAATCGGGAGTTTGGGTTAAAATTGAATCTATAAAAGAAAAATCAGGAGGTAGAAGATGCCCTACAAGCTCCAAGAGAGTTTCTTGAACACCGCGAGGAAGAGGAAGGTAAAGGTTTCAATATACCTCGTGAACGGGGTTCGTCTTCAGGGCAAGATAAGGTCTTTTGACTTGTTTACGATTTTGCTTGAGGACGGGAAACAGCAAACGCTCGTATACAAGCACGCGATAACGACGATTGTTCCTCACGAGAAGCTTGAGATAGAGTTTGAGGAGGCGGGCGTGCCGGGGCAGGGTTAACCCATGCCCGGCGGTTTGCCCTTTGATATCACGAGTCTCTCTACGGGCTGTCCGCCCTTTAGGTGTTTTTCCACAATCTCATCAACGTCTTCGGGTCTGACCTGACCATACCACACCCCGTCGGGGTATACCACGACGATTGGTCCCATCATGCAGGCGTTCAGGCACCCGGTGGGTGTGACGAGCGTGGTCATGAAGAGTTGGGGGTCTGTTTGTATCTTTTCCATGAGAGCCTGAAAGACCTCACGTGAGCCTCTTTGGGCACATGAACCCTGAGGGTGTCCGGGCGGTCTGTCCTGAACGCAAACGAGCACGTGCTTGAACTCCGCCATCTCTTACCTCCTTAATGGTTTTGTATCATTAGGATACAGAAACTTTCACGGGCTTAAAATGAAGTATATCAATGAAAAGGTATCTTGCTTTCCCTTCGCACCTCGTTGACGTGGCGAGAAAGATAGGGAGGATATCTGATTCCTTGGGTTTTAGGGTTTACGCGGTCGGGGGTGTTGTGAGGGACATAATTCTGGGGAGGGATGTTTGGGACGTTGATTTTGTTGTTGAGGGGGATGCGATAAGGGTGGCGGAGGAGCTTGCGCGCTCGGAGGGTGTTCGCGCTCATACTTTTGAGCGTTTCGGGACAGCTCACTTGAAGCTCGGGAGGTTGAAGGTTGAGCTTGCGCGAGCTCGGAGGGAGGTGTATCCCGAGCCGGGAGCATACCCGCTCGTTGAGCCCGCGTCTCTTGAGGAGGACTTAAGGAGGCGCGACTTTACCGTAAACGCTATGGCTTTGTCGGTGAACCCCGAGGACTTCGGTCTTTTGATAGACCCGCTCGGGGGTTTTTTTGACCTTCAGAAGGGTATACTCAGGATTCTTCATCCCCGGAGTTTCGTTGAGGACCCTGTAAGGATACAAAGGGCGCTTAGGTTTGCGGGGAGGTTCGGTTTTCTCCTTTCTCCTTCAACCGAGAGGCGCCTTACGGAGGCGGTTGGGCTCATAGGGAAGGCTCCGAGGGGTAGGGTTTTAGGTGAGCTTAAGCTCGCCCTGAGGGAGAAAAGACCTCTCGCGGTTCTTGAGCTTTACAAGCACTACGGTGTCCTCGGTGAGGTTTTGGGGGGTTTTGTTTGGGAGGATTGGTTGATGAGGGGTATTGAGGAGGTAAGCGAGCTTCACTCGGAGCGTTTCCCATCTGAGCGATTGCAATACGGTTGGCTTTATGTGGTTGCGCTTCGTCCTTCCGAGGGGGAGCGGTTTTTTGAGGAGATAGGAGCTCCTTCCTTTTCACGCGAAGCGTCATTTTTCTTTAAAAGGGATTTTCGGAATGTTCTTAAGAGGCTTCGTTTTGCCCGCTCGCGCTACGAGGTATACAGGACGCTTAAGTCTCTTCCGCTCGGTGCTCTTTTGCTTTTGGGCGCGGAGCGTTCGGTCAGGGGTAAGGTTTTTGATTTTCTTGAGAACTTGCGTTTTTTCAAGGTTCCGAGGGAACGGGTTGAGGAGTTAATGAAGCTCGGCTACAGGGGTAAGGAGCTCGGTGAGAAGATAGAGGAGTTGAAACGTGAGCTTATGGGTTAATATATTTGGGTGCTCAGGGTTGAGAATGTATACAAGAGTTTCAAGGGAAAGGAGGTTCTGAAGGGGGTTTCTCTTGAGGTTCGGAGGGGGGAGGTGGTCGGACTGCTGGGTCCGAACGGGGCGGGGAAGACGACACTTTTTAACGCGATAATCGGTTTTATAAGCGTTGATAGGGGAAGGATTCTCCTTGAGGGTGAGGATATAACGCATCTTCCGCCTTTTAAGCGTGCGGAAAGGGGGCTTGCTTTTTTGCCCCAAGAGCACTCCTTATTTGAGGACCTTACGGTTCTTGAGAACCTGCTTATATTCCTTGAGTTTTTTACGTCGGGCAGGGAGGAAGCCCTCGCGAAGGCGGAGGCTCTGCTTGAGGATTTCGGTCTCCTTGAGCTGAAAAATCAGCCCGCTTACACCCTCTCCGGGGGTCAAAAGAGGAGGCTTGAGATAGCGCGCTCCCTTATAACCTCACCCAAATATATACTCCTTGATGAGCCCTTCGCCGGTCTTGACCCTATCATAGTCTCGGATATAAGGAAGCTTATCCTCCGTCTCAGGGACGACGGTATAGGCATACTCATCACGGACCACAACGTGAGGGAGACGATAAGGATGGTAGACCGCGTATACATAATCTCGGAGGGGAAGGTTCTGGCTCACGGGAAGCCTTCGGAGGTCGTGAGGGTTGACGCGGTAAAAAGGACTTACCTCGGGGAGGATTTTGAGCTATAATATTAATTCCTGAAGGCGCGTAGCTCAGCTGGGAGAGCGCCGGCCCGACACGCCGGAGGTCGGGGGTTCAAGTCCCCCCGCGCCTACCAGTTTATACGGAGTTCCCTAATTTGTATGTTTACACTCTTCATTTTTAGAAATAATTCACGGTATGAACCTAAGTATTAAAGAAGAGGAAACTTTTTATCCACGGTTCTTAAAGATAAAGTGGTGGGCTGCCCCCACGCAAAGGAAAATTATATCATCTGGATTAAAGCTGAGCAAGTAAGGGGAGGGTATCTGGTGGAGGTGGAGAGGGATATACTTTAGAACTCACGTCGGTATCCATCTTAGCATACCAGCGGAATACCTACAGAGCTAC
>JAADEK010000017.1 GCA_013153455.1 Aquificota bacterium | reverse complement strand
CCGAATACGGGCTCGGTGCGCTCGGAACTTACCTATTCATAATCACCGAAGCGGTCATCTTCGGAACGATGTTCGCAGCGTATTACACCGCGCGGGTTGCTCACGCGCACGAGTGGGCGAGCTGGGTTCCGGAAGGGATAAGCATAGCCATGGCTGGTCTGCTCACGCTTATACTGTGGGCTTCAAGCTACACGATATGGAAAGCGGAGGAAACGCTTGAGAACGAAGGAGACAGGTCAAAGACCCTCAAGTGGGTCTTTATAACCTTTATCCTCGGTATCGTGTTCGTGGTTCTTCACGTAAACGAATGGATACACCTCTGGCACCAGGGCTTTACGCTCAGCTCCAATATGTATGGGACGAGCTTTTATACCTTGACGGGTCTTCACACGTCTCACGTTCTTCTCGGGCTTTTGTTGCACCTTTACACGATGTGGCTCCTCGCGACGGGTAAGCTCACCCGTCAAAGACCGACCGTCCTCAGGGCTGTTTCCGCATACTGGCACTTCGTTGACTTTATGTGGCTACTCGTCGCCGGCTCCGTTTACATCATAGGAACCCTCGGGGTGTGATATGAGGAGCTTTCTCGCCCTTTTCCTCCTTTCAAACCTTCTCTTCGGGAACGCGGTCGGAACGAACACAAAGACCCTCTTTCCCGACGACGCATTTAACCCCGAAGTCCTGAGGATAGACGAAAGGAGATTCCTCGGGAACTTCGTCCCGAACGTTGAGCTACTCCTTGAGGACGGAAGGAGGACAAGGCTTTACGAACTTTTCGCCGATAAACCCGTCATCCTCCTCCTTTCTTACTACACCTGCGAGGGAACGTGTCCCGTAAGGATAGACAACCTAAAGAAGTTAATAGAAACCACCCCTCTGAAGGAAAGGGACTTTAAGGTTTTGGTTCTTTCCTTTGACGAAAGGGACGACCTCCAAAAATTGAAGAAGTTTAAAGAGAGCAGGGAGCCCTTTACCGAGCATTGGGTTTTCGGGATACTCCCGAAGGAGGAGGCGAAAAAGCTCACCGAGAGCGTAGGCTTTAAGTTCTTCTTTTCCGAAAGGGATAAGACCTTCGTTCACCCTAACGTATACGTATTTCTCTCCCCGGAGGGTAGGATAACGAGATACCTTTACGGCGTAAAACCCTCCGAAAGAGATATTCGCATAGCACTCGCGGAAAGCACCCAGAACAAGATAACATTAAGCTCCTTTGTTGACCTCGCATACCTCGTTTGCTACACGTATGACCCCTCGCGCAGTAGATACGTTGTGAACCCGACGCTCCTGTTCGGGGGTATCGGCTTTTCCGCTCTCGGTCTTGTGCTCGTATCCGCTTTTCTCATAAATAAACTCGCGAGAAAGGAGGTGTAGCTATGGACGTTATCGCCCTTCCTTACAAGTGGTGGGCGGAAGCCCGGAACGTTTGGTTAATCGTCGCGGTGGTCATCTACCTGATAGTCGCAATACCGGGTATATACTTCATTTACAAATACAGGTATAAGCCCGGAGAGAGGGAGATAGGGGACCACGACTTTGAAAGCCATACGGGGCTTGAGGCACTCCTTACTGTCGTTCCCCTCCTTACCGTGATAATCCTCGCAACCTACTCCTTTGTGATATTCAAGAAGATAAGGACGGTTCCCGACGGAGCGATGACGATAAAGGTAACCGCGTTCATGTGGGGATGGCAGTTTGATTACCTTGACGAGAACGGTAAGGTGATAAAGACGGTCGTGACGGGATACCACGCGAACGACTACAACCTCCAAGAGTTTGAGAAACCCGTCATACCCGCTGGTAAACCCGTAAGGGTTCTCTTGACGTCCATGGACGTCATACACTCCTTTTTTGTCCTTCCCGCGAGGATAACGGAAGACGCGGTTCCGGGAAGGACGACGTATATGTGGTTCCAGATAAACAAGCCCGGTGAGTATTGGGTGTTCTGCAGGGAATACTGCGGGACGGGACACTCGCACATGTTCTCAAAACTAAAGGTGGTCCCGCCCGAGCAGTTTACCGCTTGGCTTTACGGAGACAAAAAGGCGGTAGCTGTTAAATCAGAAAACTAAGTTAAGGAGGTAGTGCGATGAGGGAAGCTGTTCACGTAGAAAAGCCTTACTTCCTCGGAACTTTGAGGGAGTGGCTCTTTACAACCGACCACAAAAAGATTGGGATACTATACTTCGTTACAAGTTTCGTCGTCTTCCTGATAGCGGGTCTCTTCGGGCTTTTGGTTAGGTTTGAGCAGTCCATACCCGGTTTTCAGTTCGTTGACCCCAAGACTTACAACTACCTCCTGACGGGGCACGGGGTCGGGATGCTCTTTTGGTGGGCTATAGCGGCTCACATAGGGGGCTTCGGTAACTTCTTGCTTCCGCTGATGATAGGGGCAAAGGACGTAGCCTTCCCGAGGCTCAACGCTCTCAGTTGGTGGGCTTTCTTCGCCGCTAACGTCCTGTTCCTCATGACGCTCATACCCGGGAACCAGATAATGACGATGTGGACCGGATACCCGCCCTTTGCACTCAACAACGACGCGGGACTTACCGCTCTTTACGTCTTTGTGGTTCACCTTCTCGGTGCGTCTTCCATAGCAACCGCGGTTAACTTCCTCGTCACATACATAACGATGAGGGCACCCGGTGTTACCTTCTTCAAGACGAACCTCTTTGTTCACACGCTTATCGCCGCGAACGTCATACAGCTCGTGGGTGTTCCCTCGCTCGCGGGCGCGGTGACGATGCTCTTCCTTGATAAGTATCTCGGAACAAACTTCTTCAACCCCGCAAAGGGCGGTGACCCCCTTATCTACCAAAACATCTTCTGGTTCTACTCGCACCCCGTCGTTTACGTTCAAGTTCTACCCGTCTTCGGGTTTTACTCGGAGATAATACCCGTCTTTGCGAGGAGACCCCTCTTCGGGTATCACTCAATGATACTCGCGGTCTGGGGCATAACCGCGGTAAGCTTCTTCCTGTGGGTTCACCACATGTTCGTCTCGGGAGTTCCCAACTGGGTAAGGGTTCTCTTCTCCTACACGACGCTCCTGATAGCGGTTCCGACGGGTATAAAGATTTTCAACTGGATGCTCACGCTCTACAGGGGAGCGATACACTTCAGGTCTCAGATGCTTTACGCGCTCGGTGGTGTGTTTATGTTCCTCATAGGCGGTCTAACGGGGCTCCCGCTCGGTATGGTCGCCATTGACCTCGGTGTTTCGGACTCGCTTTTTGTAGTCGGGCACTTTCACTACGTCCTCGGAATGGCTATAACGCTCGGCATACTCGGCGCTGTGATACACTGGTTCCCGCTCGCGACGGGTAAGTTCTTCCCCGAGAATATAGGGAAGCTCAGCTTCTGGCTCATATTTGCGGGAGCTAACGTTTTTTACTTCCTCCAGATGGTCGTCGGTATGCTCGGAAACCCGAGGAGGTATCCCGATTACCCGCCCATACCCGAGTGGACCACCCTCCACGTCATACAGACGATAGGAGCGCTTATACTGGGTGTCGGTGTCCTCGTGTTCGCATACGGCATCATAAAGGGTCTCACGAGCGGTCAGAAGGCTCCCGAAAACCCGTGGAAATCCCCCTCGCTTGAGTGGAAAGTAGGTGTCCCCGCGAGGGCGCACGGTCACGGTGAGCACCCCCCGAAGGTTGAGCCCGACTGGCACCCATACAGATACGATAAAGAAGAAATCCTTAAGTAATCCCTCCTCCTTTCCCCTTTTTAAATTTTTTTACCCGACCAAAATTTAAGAGTTTTTTGTCATTTTATAATTTTTTAGAAAAATTGACCTCCGACATACGGATTATTAACTTATTGATTTTCAATATAATGAACCCTACGGGTGAGTAAGCACTACTTGACAGTTCCCGAATCAAAAAGCAAAAATATTACTGTAAAAGATTTGAAAAAACTGAGGAGGTGTCAGAATGAATGAAAAACACAACAACCACGAGGAGTTCTTCCCGGTAGGGGCTGTGTATTTCTTTGTCTTCATGATAGTCTTCTATGCTCTGCTGTGGTTTATGGTTTACATGGTTCTCTTGGAAAGGGGGTAAGGTGAGATGGACAGGGCGGAAAAGCTCGGACTGACGATGGCTCTTATACTTCTCCTCGTATTTTTCAGTCTCATCGTTTACGCAGCAAAGGGGCTAAAGATTGACATCCCCACGTGCATAACCGACGTTGAGCCCTTCAAGGAAGGGAAGCTGATAAAGCACGCGGACAAGCGCTACGAGCTTCACCTCCTTGCGAGGATGTGGCTCTTTGACTTTGACAAGGGCGCTACACAGATAAAGATACCCGCGGGCTCGGTGGTTGACATCTACGTGACCTCGCGTGACGTCGTTCACGGTGTTCACATCAACGACACCAACTTCAACATCATGGCTATACCCGGAACCGTCGGTTATATGAGGGTTAAGTTCAAGAAGCCCGGGACTTACCACGTCGTTTGCCACGAGTTTTGCGGTGTAGGTCACCACGCAATGGAAGGAAAAATAATCGTTGAATAAAGGAGGAGGTTGAGCTATGCAGGTGAGCAACGCAATCAAGTTCATAATACTTACGGAGATAGTTCTCCCTACGCTTCTCTTGGTCTTCGGTATCTACCACGGTGTTATGCAAGTTCTCTACAGAGCTGGTGTTCTGAAAGCGGAAAGCTTCCTCGGGATTGACTACTACCAAGGGCTCACCCTACACGGTGTTATCAACGTAATCGTTTACACGACGATATTCATAGTCGGTTTCTCAAACGCAATTGTTATGTATGCGCTCAAGAAACCCCTAAGGGAAAAGATACAGTGGATATCCCTCGGCATGATGGTTATCGGAACCCTGATGGCAGCGTGGGCTATGTTCACGGGAAGGGCTACGGTTCTTTACACCTTCTACCCACCGCTTATAGCACACTGGACCTTCTACCTCGGAGCGGTTCTCCTCGTTCTGGGTTCACTCGTGCCGTTCTTCTTTGATTGGATACCGAGCGCGATAGCTTGGAAGAGGGAAAACCCGGACCAAAAGCTCCCCCTCGCGGTATTCGGAACCTTTGTAAACTTCATCCTCTGGACGATAATGATTGTTCCCGTAGCGGTTGAGATACTCTTCCAACTTCTCCCCCTCTCCCTCGGGCTTGTGGATGAGATTAACCCGCTTCTGGCGAGAACCCTCTTTTGGTTCTTCGGACACCCGGTCGTTTACTTCTGGCTCCTACCCGCTTACGTAGCCCTCTACACGATACTTCCCAAGGTTGTATCCGAGAAAGGGAAGCTGTATTCCGACCCCGCTGCGAGACTTGCGTTCATACTCTTCCTCATATTCTCCCTGCCCGTCGGACTTCACCACCAGTTCACCGACCCCGGTATAACGAACACTTGGAAGCTCATACACGCACTCTTTACCTTCGGTGTTGCTCTTCCCAGTATGATTACCGCGTTTACGGTTGCCGCTTCTCTTGAATACTCCGTAAAGGCGGAGCACCCCGAGCTTAAGGACTCCAAGTTCTACTGGTGGACCTTCCTTCCCTTTATGAGGCTTGAAGGCAACAAGTGGATGTTCTCCTTCTTCTTTGCGGGACTCGTTCTGTTCTTCTTCGGCGGTATAACGGGTATCGTTAACGCTTCTTACAACGTAAACCTCGTCGTTCACAACACCGCATACGTTCCCGGACACTTCCACACAACGGTAGGCGGACTCGTTCTTATGGTATTCTTCGCTATGTCCCTTTACATGATTGCAAAGCTCAGGGGAACGGACGTTAAGTTTAAGGGACTCGCGGTTCTCGCTCCCTACTTCTGGATGCAAGGTATGTTTATGTTCTCCTACGCTATGATGGTCGGCGGTGTGATAACGGGCTTCCCGAGGAGAACGAACACCGGTCTCACATATCTCAACCCCGACCACCCGCTCTACAGACCCGAGTGGGTAGGTTACGCACAGCTCTCCGTCGTCGGAGGTATACTCCTCGGGATAGGTTTCATACTCTTCTTCATATCCTTTATGGCTACGCTTCTGGCTCCGAAGGTAAGGGAGAGCACGATAGAGTTCCCCTTCGCGGACGCGTTCCACGACGCACCCGCACCGCTTCTCAACAACCTAAAGACGTGGACCGTAGCGGCTATACTTCTCGCGGTAATCTCCTACATACCCGCGCTTTACGACGCATCCGTCAGGGGTGTATTCTTCAAGTCACCCGCATACATAGAGAAGTTCCCCATGCCTCTTAAACAGCTCAAGGGAGCTCAAAACCAAGAGGGCAAAGAAGTATCACAAGCGGAGAAGGAGGTCGTTGAGAATTGATTCCCCTCCTTCTCCTCCTTTTACTCTTTTCATATCTGAGCGCACAAACGGGTAGCACGGGTATACCCCCCAACGAGGCAAAAACGCTCGGAACATACGTCCCCGAAGACATAACCCTCGTTGACGCCCAAGGAAAGGAGTTTAAGCTCGGCGACCTTAAGGGAAAGCCCATAATCATAAGTCCCATATACACGACTTGTAAGTCCGCATGCCCCCTCATAACAAAAAGTCTCAAGGAAGTCATCCCGAAGGTAGGAAAACCCGGTGAGGATTTTTGGGTTCTTACGTTCACCTTTGACCCGAAGGACACGCTTGAGAACATAAAGGAGTATCAGGAAAGGTATCGGATAGACGGAAAGGGCTGGAAGGTTGTGATGGGAAAGACGAAGGAAGACCTCTTTAGACTCATAGACGCCATAGATTTCAGGTTCATGACGGTTGAAAACGAATACATACACCCGAACCTCGTGGTCGTCCTTTCTCCCGAGCTACAGATAAAGGACTACCTTTACGGTGTGAGCTACGACAGGCTTGAGCTTATAAACGCCCTGAGGCTCGCGCGAGGAGAGATAGCCCTCCCGGAAGGTTTTCGCTCTTACCTGTTCATAATCGGGATGGTGGGTTTTGTAGGAACGAGCGTATACCTGCTTTATCTGATAAACAGGATTCTTCAAAAGAGGAAGAAGCTCGCGTAAATGAGACCCAAAAGTATCCTGTAAACCCCGAAGACCCAAAGACCGTGACGCTTTAGGTAAGACAGGAACCACCTCACGACAAAAAGCGCGCTCAGGAACGATGAAACAAAACCTACGCCCAGTATACCCCAGTCCCCCGCGCTGAAATGCGTATGACTCCTTAAAAGGTCGTATGCGCTGGCGGAGAGCATCGTCGGGACCGCGAGGAGAAAGGAAAACTCCGCGGATTTTTCCCTCCTCAGACCAACAAGCATACCCCCCACTATAGTAGCTCCGGAGCGCGAAACACCCGGTATCACCGCGAGGCTCTGGAAAAGTCCTATGACGAAAGCCTTCCGAAGCGGTAGCTCGTTAATCTCACCTATCTCACACCCCCTCTCACAAAGCCTATCCGCAAAAAGCAGAACAAAACCCCCGAGGACGAGGGCAGAAACGACGACCAGCTCGTTTCCGATTAAAAAACCCTTTATGAGCTTGTAAAGCGTAAAGCCCACCAAGGCGGTCGGAAGAAACGCGACGATTATCCTCTCCCAAACACCGAAATCCCGGGTAAGCCTATCGCGGTAAAGGAGAACTACCGCGAGTATCGCACCGAGCTGTATTGATATCTCAAAGCTTTTCACAAACTCCGTGTGGGGTATACCCAAAAGCTTCGCGGTAAGTATAAGATGCCCCGTTGATGAAACGGGTAGAAATTCCGTAAGACCCTCAACGATACCGAGAACTATAGCCTGCCACGTGTTCATAACGCGGATATATCTATCCTTCCCTCGTATATAGCCTTCCCGACGACGACACCGTCAACGACGCCGACGAGCTTCTTCACGTCCTCAACCGAAGCCACACCCCCCGAAGCTATTACGGGTTTCCTTACCGCTCGGGAAAAGCGTCTGTAGGGTTCGGGGTCTGTTCCCGAGAGGCTCCCGTCCCTCTCTATCAGCGTGTATAGGTATCCCCAAATAGGAAACCGCTCGTATCTCCTCGCGAACTCCTCGGGTGAGAGAGAGGTCTCCTCCTTCCACCCCCCGACCGCCACCCTTCCTCCTTTGCTGTCAACCGATAGGATTACCCTCCCCGGGAAGTCCTCGGTGATTTTCACAAACTCCTCCGGGTTTTTATAAGCGAGCGTCCCTACGACGATTACATCAATACCTTCATCAAATAACCGCTTCGCGGTTTCGTAGTCCCTAACACCCCCGCCCAACTGAATCCTTCCCGGGAAAGCTTCCCTTATCCTGAGGATGGTCCTAAGGTTCTTCAGCTCACCGCCCCGCGCACCCTGAAGGTCAACGACGTGAAGCCGGGAAAAGCCGGCGTCCGCGAAGGTTCTCGCGAGCTCCTCGGGCTTCTCGGAGTATACCTTAACGCTCCCGAAATCCCCGCGCGTAAGCCTGACCGCCTTTCCGTCAAACAAGTCTATCGCAGGTATGATGAAGTCCTTCAAAGGACTACCTCCTCAAGTCTCATAACAGGTCCCTCAACGCAGACCCTCCTGAAGTGCCCCCCCGCGCTTTTTACAACACAACCGAGACAAACACCCCAACCGCAAGCCATCCTCTCCTCAAGGGAGACGTATACGCGCCTGCCCTTCGCTTCCCGCTTGAGAGCTTTTAGCATGGGCTTGGGTCCGCAGGCGTGAACGGTCCAATCCTTTCCGAAATCCGAGAGGACGTCCGTGACCCTCCCGCGCCTCCCCGCGCTCCCGTCGTCCGTGTAAAGGACGTAAGGAAAGCCCTCCCTCTCCAACCACTCAACCATACCGAGCTCCTCCTTCGTCCTCGCACCGTATGCTATAAAGACCTTCTTCCCGAGCTCCCTCAGTCTCTTCGCAAGGAGCGTAAGACCAGCAAGACCCACACCTCCACCTATCAGGAGATGTTTCTCGCCCTCGTAGGAAAAAAGCCCTTCCCCGAGGGGAACGAGGAGCGGGAGACTCTCCCCGGGCTTTTTTCGTGAAAGAAGGGCGGTTCCCCTACCCACGACGTCGTAGTAAAAGACGAGCCTGTGCTCGTCCGTGTCCGCGACCGCAAAAGCCCTCCTTCCCATGGGGTCGTATGTATCTGAAGGCTTTACCATAGCGAAATGCCCCGGCTTTACGCTCCTCACAATCGGGTCGGGCACCCTCACGACAAGCCTGTGGAGCCTTCCGGAGATATGCTCGTTCTCAAGCACGGGAGCCAAAAGCTCGGACGGGTTCATTTAGGATAAATTTTAACCGTAAAACATATTAAAATACTGTTTTGGAACCACCCCACAGGAGGAAGGCGATGGATTTATACGAATACGAAGCTTACGACAAGATTTTTAAGAAATACGGTATACCTACGCCCAAGTATATGTTCGTTGAGCACATCACGGACGAGGTAGTTGATTTCGTTAACCAGCTCGGTGAGTGCGTCGTCAAGTCTCAGGTTCTCGTCGGAAAACGCGGAAAGGCTGGGGCTGTAAGGGTATGCTCAAACCCCGAAGAAGCCCTTCAAGAGATAGAAACCCTCCTGAAGATGCCCGTCTACGGGGAGATGCCCGTAGGGGTTCTCGTGGTTGAAAAGGTAAACATCCTAAAGGAGCTATACGCGTCAATCATGTATTCAACCGACTACAGGGCACCGGTCCTTACGCTCTCGCTTGAGGGCGGTATGGACATAGAAGAGGTTCCCCCCGATAAGGTAAAGACGTGGAAGATAGACCCGCTGAAGGGTCTTTACCCGCATATGGTTAGGAACTACCTCCTTGAGCTCGGATTTCCGCACGAGTATATGCCCGTTCTGAGAAAGCTATCCGAGGTAATCGCGAAGATGTGGGAAGCCTTCTGGGGTGCGGAGGCGAGACTCCTTGAGATAAACCCCCTCGCCATAGTTGACAAAGGCGGGAAACTTGACGTCATGGCTCTTGACGCGGTCACGAAGATAGACGACGACGCTTCAATACCTCCCGCAAAGATTTACGGTGTGAGAACCGCCCTCAAGAGACCGCCCACGGAGAGAGAAATCGCAGCAGCGGAGATAGACAAGGACGACCACCGCGGTAAGGCGGGCTCATACGTTGAGCTTGACGGTGATATAGCGATGATGACCTTCGGGGGAGGAGGCTCAACCGTCACGATAGAGACCTGCTACGAGCTCGGGCTAAAGCCCGCGAACCTCACCGACATCGGCGGAAACCCCCCCGCGGAGAAGATGTATAAGATAACGAGGATAATACTCTCAAAGCCCGGGATAAGGGCTGTGCTAATAGCGGGCGGAACCGCCAACAACACACGCATAGACGTTACGCTCGGTGAGGGTGTCGCGAACGCCCTCAGGGACCTCAAGAAAGAGGGCAAGCTTGACCCCAACTGGATATTCGTCGTTCGCAGGAACGGACCCGAAGCGGAAAAGGGTCTGAGGATGCTATACGAGGCGTTCAAGGAGTGCGGTATAAAGGGAGAGATTTACGACTCCGCCCTCCCGCTCACCGAAGCGCCCGTCAGGCTCAAGGAACTCATAGACAGGTGTCAGGCTAAAAAGCTTGAGGAACAAGAGCAGATAAAAGAGGGGCACACCTTTACCGATGAGCAGGCTTCCGACCTCGGGATGTAAGCCCGCCCCTTTCCCCTTATATTAATTCCTTATGGGTTTTCGCTTAGGTATAGTAGGACTCCCAAACGTAGGAAAGTCAACCCTCTTTAACGCCCTCACAAAGACGATGAAAGCCCAAGCCGCTAACTACCCCTTTTGCACAATAGAGCCGAACGTCGGGGTCGTGGAGGTTCCCGACGAGCGCCTTAAAAAGATAGCGGAGGTTGAGAAATCCCAGAAGATAACACCGACGTTTATAGAGTTCGTTGACATAGCGGGACTCGTCAAAGGGGCGAGTAAGGGGGAAGGTCTCGGGAACCAATTCCTCGCACACATACGCGAGGTTGACGCGATAGCGATGGTTCTTCGGGCTTTTGAGGATGAGAACATCACCCACGTTGAGGGCTCCGTGGACCCAATCAGGGACAAGGAAATCGTTGAGCTTGAGCTAATCGCAAAAGACCTTGAAACGGTTCAAAAACGTTACGAAAAAATATATAAGACCGCCAAAGGCGGTGATAAAAAATCAAAAGAAGAATTAAAACACCTGCAAATACTCAAGGAAATACTTGAGAACCTTGAACCCATAAGAAAGAGGGCAAACGAGATACCAAAAGAGACGCTTGATTACGCGAGAAGAACCCTCTTTCTCCTCACCACAAAACCAGTCCTTTACATAGCCAACATCTCCGAGTCGGACCTCCCGGAGGGCGAAGGGAACCCTCACGTTGAGAGGATAAGACAAATGGCGAAGGAGGAGGGTTCTCCCGTCGTTGTGATAAGCGCGGAGCTTGAGGCTCAGCTCGCGGGACTCCCTCCCGAGGAGCAAAAGGAGCTCCTTGACGCTTACGGGCTTTCGGAGCCGGGTCTTAACAAGGTCGTGAGGGAGGGATACAGACTTCTTGACCTTATCACCTTCTTCACCGCGGGACCCAAAGAGGCGCGCGCTTGGACCGTAAAGAGGGGAACAAAAGCACCCCAAGCTGCGGGAAAGATACACTCGGATATGGAGAGGGGGTTCATAGCCGCGGAGGTCGTTGAGTGGGACAAGCTCGTTGAGGCTGGCTCGTGGCAAAAGGCTAAGGAGGCGGGACTCGTCCGCCTTGAGGGGAGGGATTACGAGATAAAGGACGGTGATGTTGTTTATTTCAGGTTCAACGTTTAGTATTAATTTTTTATTAAACAAGAGATTCGGAGGAAGTAAATGGCAAAGGTCAAGGGTCTAAAGTGCAGGGAGTGCGGTCGGGAATACCCCGCGGAGCCCATACACGTCTGCGAGTTTTGCTTCGGACCCCTTGAGGTCGTCTACGATTACGACGAGATAAGGAAAAGGATTTCAAGGGAAAAGATACAAAAGGGTCCCGATAGCCTCTGGAGATACGTTGACCTCCTCCCGGTTGAGAACCCGACCGTGGGTCTTACCGCGGGCTGGACACCCCTCAAGAAGGCGGAAAACCTCGGTGAGGTTCTCGGGCTTAAGAACTTGTATATAAAGGACGACAGCGTAAACCACCCAACGCTCTCCTTCAAAGACAGGGTCGTATCGGTTGCCCTATCAAAGGCTAAGGAGTTCGGGTTTGATACCGCCGCGTGCGCATCTACGGGGAACCTCGCGAACTCCGTCGCAGCACATTCCGCCCAAGCGGGCATGAACTGTTTCGTCTTTATACCCGCAAATCTGGAAAGCCAAAAAATCATAGGCTCGCTCGTATTTAACCCGACGGTCGTCGCCGTTGAGGGCAACTACGACGATGTGAACAGGCTTTGTTCCGAAATCGCGAACGACCTCGGTTGGGCTTTTGTGAACATAAACATAAGACCCTACTACGCGGAGGGTTCAAAGACGCTCGCCTTTGAGGTTGCGGAACAGCTCGGTTGGAGGGCACCCGACGTAGTCGTTGCTCCCGCAGCTTCGGGCTCCCTTTACACGAAGATATGGAAGGGCTTTAACGAGCTTCTGAAGGTGGGGCTCATAGACGAGGTGAGGACGCGTATGCTCGGCGCTCAGGCGGAAGGATGTTCACCGATAGCTCAGGCGTGGCGCGAAGAAAGGGACTTCATAAAGCCCGTAAAGCCGAACACGATAGCCAAATCAATAGCGATAGGGAATCCCGCGGACGGGATATACGCGCTTCAGGTCGCAAAGGAAAGCGGTGGAGCTTGGGAAACCGCAACTGACGAGGAGATAATAGAAGGTATAAAGCTCCTCGCGGAGACGGAGGGCATATTCACCGAAACCGCGGGTGGAACGACGATAGCGGTTTTAAAGAAATACGTTGAGAAGGGTATGATTTCACCTGAGGAGACTGTCGTCGTCTACATAACCGGGAACGGATACAAGACGATGGAAGTCCTTGAGGGCAAGCTCAGGGAGCCGGTTAAGATAAAGCCGACGCTAAAGGACTTCAAGGAGAAAGTTCTCGCGAGGGTAGGGTGATGAAGGAGCTTTTTCTTTTCCTCCACGTTGTTCTCGCGTCCTTCTGGGTCGGAGGTATGCTCTTTTTGTCGCTCGTCGTTGTCCCTTACCTGAGGCAAAGACCGCAGATAAGGGATGAGGCTTTCCAAGAGGTGGGAAAGAGGTTCTCCCTTTACGGGACGTTCGGCGCTCTCTTTTTATTGTTGATAACGGGGTTAGTAAACGCTTATTTATTGCACGGGGGTATGAGGAGAACCGTATACGAAAAGCTCTTTGTGTTTGGTATCGTTGTAGTCGTCTCACTCGCCCACGACCTTTGGGCTGGTAAGAAGGCTCTTTACTCGGAAAAGCACAGGAAGTGGGCAAAGTGGCTCGGTATAACGAACCTGCTTCTCAGTTTGCTCCTCGTCTACATGGGTGTGAGGTTGAGGCTCGGGCTCTGAGTTAAAATCTATTTGATGGGCTTAATTCTCGCTCTTTTTTTATTTGCGGGTGTCGCGCTCGGGGGAGCGGTGGCGGAGGTTGACGGGGAGAAGATTACAAAGGAGGAGTTTACGAGACTCTTTAATATCTTTTGGAAGCGCGTCTCTCACCTTTCGTCCGCCAAGCCCACGAAAAAGGTAAAAAAGAGCTTCCTCGTTGATTACGTAAGCGCGATAGTGATACTAAAGGAAGCAAAGAGGATGGGGATAACGGTCTCGGAGGGCGAGCTGAGGGCTTACATGAGGAAGTATGTGGGAAAAGTCCTTGAGGACAAGCCCCTCCTGAAGCTCGTAAAGGCGGAGATACTCACGAACAAGATAATGGAAAAGCTCGCGGAAGAGGAAAGTATAACCGTTTCGGAGGGGGAGCTTAGGGCTTATTACGAGTTTTACAAGAGGGACTTTTACTTCCCCCCGAGTGTAAAGCTCGTAGCGGTATACACAAAGAACCTGAAAGAAGCCCAAGAAGCGATAAGGGTCCTGAGAAGCGGGGGTCTACCGGAGGGAGAGGGGGTAAGGGTAGGAAGGGCGCTTTGGTATTCCCTCTCCGCACTCCCGGGCGTTGTGAGGAAGCATTTCAGTTCCCTTACGAAAGGAGCCGTTTCCGAGCCTATACGTGTTGACGGGGGATACGTCGTTTTTAAGGTCCTTGACAGGAGGGGAGGGGGTATCATCCCCTTTGAGAGGGCGAGGGAGATGATAAAAAAGAGGATAATTGATGAAAAGAGAAAGGAGGTGTTCAAGGAATGGTTTTCCGAAGCTCTGAAGCGCTACAACGTTCGCTTTTACTGGGAAAACTTGTAATTTTATTCCTCCTTTCCTTGGGGTATGCTTACCTCCTTGACAGGGTCGTCGCGTCCGTAAACGGTGAGCCAATACTTGAGAGCGACCTGAAGATGGCGGAAATCTACTACGGTATATCCGACAGGGAGGAGCTTCTCAAGCGTCTTATAGAGGTAAACCTCCTTTACCAGTATATGAGGGCGAGGGGGGTGGACATACCCGATACGCGCGTTGACCTTGTTCTTAGGGAACTCGCAAGGGCAAACGGGAGGGATATTGAGGAGCTCGCGAGGGAGCTTGAAGCCCACGGGCTTACGCTCAACGACTTTAAGGAGTTTCTCAAAAAGCACCTGATAGCGACGAGCGCACTCAGGGAGTTCCTGAGGAGGAGGGTTTCGGTCTCGGAACTTGAGATAGAGCTTGAGAAGATGAGAAGGGGGGATATCTCCCTCAAGCGTGAGGTTGAGCTCTTGGTTCTGCCCAAGGAAAAGGGGAAGGAGCTTCTTTCAGCCCTCGGGAGTCCTTCGGTTGACCTGAGACAGCTCGCGGATAGGCTGGGGGGTGAGTATCACAAGCTCGTCGTTGAGAGGGGAGAACTGCTTGAGGAGCTTGACAGGCAGGTCTGGAGGGCTCCGGTGGGTGAGCTTGTGTTTGCGGAGGACGAGGAACACATATACGTGGCGAGGGTTCTCAGGAACGTCGCAAGCGGGGAGGAAGACAAACAGCTGAGGAGTGAACTCCTCGCGAAAAAGCTTGAGGAGGAATACAGGAAACTCCTTTCGGAACTCGTTAAAAACAGCGTTATTACGATAGTTGAGAGAGAAGCTCCCTGAGCTTCCTGAAGTCCTCCCTGAGGGTTTTTTCTTCCTTCGGGTTCCTGAGGACGTAGGCGGGGTGATACGTGAGGAAGACCTTTATCTTGGGGTCGTAAGGGTAGGGGAAAACCTGACCGCGGACTTTTGTGATTTTTAGGCTCTTTCCGAGGACTCCCTCTCCCGCGGTCGCTCCCAGACAGCATATTATCTTCGGCTTTATAATCTCTATCTCCTTCCTCAGGTAAGGGCTACACGCCTTCATCTCTATGGGTGTGGGCTTTCTGTTGTTTGGGGGTCTGCACTTGCAGACGTTCGTTATGTATACGTCCTCGCGTTTCATACCGAGCTCTTCCTCTATGAGCTTGTTGAGGAGTTGTCCCGCCCTGCCGACGAAGGGTTTCCCCTGTTTGTCTTCTTCCTCACCGGGTGCCTCGCCTACGAAGACTATGGGCGAGTATGGATTCCCGTCCCCGGGGACGACCTGCGTCCTGCTTTTGTGAAGGTCGCACCTCTTGCAGTCCTTCCACTGCTCGTATAGCTCCCTCAGGAGCTTCCACCTGTCCTCCTTTTGCTCCATCTTCTCTCCCAAGTATAACTCGTTTATCCCTATAGCCTGCAGGGCTTTTACGGTTTCCTCTATCCCCATCAATCGGTCACCTCTATCCTTTCCTCCTCAAACCTGTCGCCCACAAGCTCCCAGCTCCTGTATGAGACCACCTTTCCGTCTTTTACCGAGAATATGATGTAGGAGAGGTCCGGGAAAGCCCTCACCCGGTCAAACTCCGAGGGTCTGTCGGGGTGCTCCGGGTGGGAGTGGTATACCCCCACTATCTCAAGACCCTTCTTGAGGGCGTAGTCCTCAGCCCTCATGTAGTCTTTGGGGTCTATCTCGTAGCGGTCGTGTTTTCTCTCCTTGTTTGCGTTAGGGGTAGGGAAGACCTCGTAAACCTCCCTCACACCGCGGTGGGATTTCCCGAGCATAAGACCGCATGTCTCATAGGGGTAGTCCCTTTGAGCGAGTTCAATCATGCGCGACAGCGCATCCTTCTTTACTTTCAGCATAAGTATTAAAATATTTCCCATGGCGACGGAGATAGACATAAACAGGATTCAGAAGGATATCTTCATAGAGCACAAGGGTGAGCCCTTCAGGGTTCTTGATTACGAGCACGTAAAACCCGGGAAGGGTCAGGCTTTCGTGAGGGTAAAGGCGAAGAACATGCTCACGGGAAACGTGACGGAGATTACATACAAGGCTTCGGACCGCATACCTCTGGCGGACTTTGAGCAGGTATACGCGACGTATTCTTACTCCGACGGTGAGAATTACTACTTTATGAACACCCAAACCTACGATATGGTCGCGATTCCGAAAGACAAGCTCTCGGACGAGGCGAAATTCCTGAAGGAAGGGATGGAGGTTATCGTCTTTTTCTACAAGGGTCAGCCGGTCGGTGTTGAGCTTCCGAAGCACGTTGAGCTACAGGTCGTTGAGACGGAACCCGCCTTTAAAGGGGACACGCAGGCGGGCGGGACAAAACCCGCAAAGCTTGAGACCGGCGCGGTCGTTCAGGTTCCATTTTTCGTAAAGGAAGGGGATATCATAAAAGTAGATACGAGGACGGGAGCCTACGTTGAGAGGGTGAAAGAGGGCAAATGAAGGATAAGGATTTTATAAAGGAACTTATAAACCTCGTTAAAAACTCAAACATAAAGAGCATAAAGATAGAAGAAGGAGACCTCAAGATTCACATAGAGACGCACAAGCTCCAGCTTCCCGAAAAGTCCCAAGAGACGCAAAGCAAGGAGGAGTTCAAGCACCTTGAGATACTCCCGCCCTCGGAAGACGTCCAAGAGGACGAGAAGCGCTATCACGTGATAAAGAGCCCTTTGGTCGGGACGTTCTACCGCTCACCCGCGCCGGGTGCTCCCCCCTTCGTTGAGGTGGGCGATATCGTATCCCCGGGTCAAGTCCTTTGTATCATAGAAGCCCTGAAGGTCATGAACGAGATAGAGAGCGACGTGAGGGGGAGGATTGAGAAGATACTCGTTGAGAACGGAGAGACCGTGGAATACGGACAGCCTCTGTTTTTGATAGATACGAACGTATAATCTTTCTTATGAAAGCGGTAATACTTACCGCCTTCGGCGGTCCCGAAAACCTTAAATACGTTGAGGACTTCCCCGCACCGGAGCCGAAAGAGGACGAGGTTCTCGTAAGGGTAAAGGCGGTAGCCCTAAATCACTTGGATATATGGGTTCGTAAGGGAGCCCTTCCCGTAAAGCCCGAGCTTCCGCACATACTCGGTTCCGACGTGAGCGGTGTCGTTGAGAGGGTAGGGAAGCTCGTGAGGAGCGTGAGGGAAGGTGATGAGGTCGTTGTAGCCCCGGGACTTTCTTGCGGTGTTTGTTGGGACTGCCAAAGCGGTAGGGACAACCACTGTAAGGACTACGACATACTCGGGCTTCGCTCAAAGGGCGGATACGCGGAGTTCGTCGTCGTTCCCGAGAGGAACGTAATAAGAAAGCCGAAGAACCTCAGCTTCGTTGAGGCTTCTTCTTTTCCCCTTACATACACTACCGTGTGGAACGCCCTCGTTGACAAGGGGAATATAAAGCCCTATCACAAGGTGTTCGTGTGGGCGGGTGCGTCCGGGGTGGGAGTTTCCGCGATACAGGTGGCGAAGGCTTTCGGAGCCTTCGTCATAGCGAGCGCGGGAAGCGAGGAGAAGCTCGCGCGCCTTAGGGAGCTCGGCGCGGACGTGGTCGTGAATCACTACGAGGAGGACGTCGTGGGGAAGGTAAGGGAGCTCTTCAGGGAGGGGGTTGATATAGTCGTTGACCACGTGGGTCAGGAGACCTTTAATAAAAGCGTTCAGATGCTCCGAAAAGGCGGAAAGCTGGTCTTTTTCGGGACAACCACGGGAAGCAGGGCGGAGCTTGACATACGCTATCTGTTCGTGAGGGAGATACAGCTTCTGGGTGTTTACATGGGAAGCAGGGCAAACCTCTTTAAGATAGCGGAGCTCTTTGAGAGGGGGGTCTTCAGACCGGTCGTTGACAGGGTCTTTGAGCTGAGGGAAGCCCCCCAAGCTCACAGGTATCTTGAGAGTTCAAAGCATTTCGGGAAGGTGGTTCTGAAGGTGGACTGATGCTGAGGGAAAGGGTGAGGAGATTTCACTTCGTGGGTATCGGCGGGATAGGTATGAGCGGGATAGCGCAGATTTTGCTTGAGATGGGATACGAGGTTTCGGGCTCAGACCTCAGGGAGAACAAGAACGTCCAGCTTCTGAGAAGTAAGGGAGCGAAGGTATACATAGGGCACAGGGCTGAGAACCTCGGGGACGCTCAGGTCGTTGTATACTCCTCCGCGGTGAGGGAGGACAACCCGGAGATAAGGGAGGCGAGGAGGAGGAATATACCCGTAATCCCGCGGGGGGATATGCTCGCGGAACTCTTCAAGCTAAAAGAGGGGGTTGCGGTAAGCGGGAGCCACGGAAAGACTACCACGACTTCAATGATAGCGGAGATTCTCATAAACGCGGGGCTTGAGCCTACGGTTCTCGTGGGCGGGAGGCTCAAGCGTCTCGGGACGAACGCGCGCCTCGGAAGGGGTGAGCTTTTGGTCTCGGAGGCGGACGAGAGCGACGGCTCTTTTTTGAAGCTCTCGCCCGCGGTTGCGGTTGTGACGAACGTAGACAGGGAGCACCTTGATTTTTACGGGAGTTTTGATAGGGTTAAGGAAGCCTTTGAGAAGTTCGTAAACTCGGTTCCCTTTTACGGCTTTGCGGTCCTTAACGGGGACGACCCCACGCTGAGGGAACTCGTCGGGCGCTCGCACGAGAGGGTAATCACGTACGGTATGTCAGAGGGGAATATCTTGAGGGCGGAGGGGCTTGAGCTGAAAGAGGGGAGATACGCCTTTGACGTATACTACAGGGATAAGTTCCTCGGCAGGATTCACCTCGGGATTCCGGGGAGGCATAACGTATACAACGCCCTTGCGTCCGCGGGCGTAGCCCTTGAGCTCGGTATAGATTTCGGCGTGATAAAGCGCTCGCTTGAGGAGTTTAGGAACGCGGAAAGGAGGCTTGACCTCAGGGGCTTTTGGCGCTCTTCCCCGGTTTACGACGACTACGGGCACCACCCGACGGAGATAAGGGCGGTTATAGAGTCCTTGAGGGATATGTATCCGGGTAGGAAGCTTCTGGTTGTTTTCCAGCCTCACCGCTACTCGCGCACTCATCTGCTTTTTGATGATTTTGTGCGTGTTTTGGGGGATATTGATAAGCTTATCGTCACGGAGATATACCCCGCGGGTGAGAGGAACGTATACAGCGTGAGCGGGGAGAAGCTCGCGCGCGCGTGCGGTGCGCTCTTTGCGCGCGATGAGGAGGAGGCTTTCTCGCGCTTGCGTGAGCTTCACGAGGAGGGGGACGTTGTCCTTTTCCTCGGTGCGGGGAGTATTTCAAAGTGGTGTGAGGAATTTCTGAGGGAAGAGGGGAGGCGCTCCGAGAGGGCGTCTTGAGGTGTTGTAAATCACCCGAAGGGTCATAAAATCTTTTTTCTATGAAAAAGGATTTCGTTCATCTTCACCTTCACTCCCAGTTTTCACTCCTTGACGGGGCTATAAAGATAGAGGAGCTCGCAAAGAGGGCAAAGGAGTTCGGTTTTCGTGCGGTAGCCCTTACGGACCACGGTAATCTTTTCGGTTCTTACCTCTTTTATAAGGCTATGAGGGCGGAGGGGATAAAGCCCCTCATCGGTATGGAGGCTTACTTTACGACGGGTTCAAGGCACGACAGGGGAGGGAAGGCGTCGGAAGACAATATAACGGACCGCTACAACCACCACCTCATACTTATAGCAAAAGACGACAGGGGTCTTAGGAACTTGATGAAGCTCTCCACGCTCGCCTACAAGGAGGGTTTTTACTACAAACCGCGTATAGACTACGAGCTTCTTGAGCGCTACGGTGAGGGTCTGATAGCTTTGACCGCTTGTTTGAAGGGTGTCCCTACTTATTACGCTTCAAGGGGTGAGACTGAGAAGGCTCGGGAGTGGGTGGGAAGGTTTAAGGATATCTTCGGTGAGGACTTATACATTGAGCTTCAGGTGAACTCCCTCCCGGAGCAGGAGGTAGCAAACAGGAATTTGATAGAGATAGCGAAGCGTGAGGGTGTGAAGCTCGTGGCGACGCAAGACGCCCACTACCTGAACCCTGAAGACCGCTACGCTCACACGGTTCTTATGGCTCTTCAGATGAAGAAGACGGTTCACGAGATTTCCGCGGGCGGTATAAAGTGCGCGAACGAAGACCTCCACTTTGCGGACGCGGGGTATATGTGGAGGAAGTTTGAGGGTAAATTTGACGGGTGGGAGGAGGCTCTCCTGAACACGCTTGAGGTTGCGGAAAAGACCGCGGAGAGTTTTTCTCTCTTTGAGTCGGAGGGTTATCTGCTTCCCGCTTACGACGTCCCCGCTCACAAGACGCTTGAGGGTTTTCTTGAGGAGCTTGCCCGTGAGGGCTTGAAGAAGAGGATTGAGAGGGGTCAGGCTAAGGACACGAGGGAATACTGGGACAGGCTTGAGTATGAGCTTGAGGTTATAAGGAAGATGGGTTTTGCGGGATACTTTTTGATTGTTCAGGATTTTATAAACTGGGCTAAGGGTGAGGGTATACCGGTCGGTCCGGGTAGGGGAAGCGCGGGGGGTTCGTTGGTTGCATACGCGCTCGGTATCACCGACGTTGACCCTATACGTCACGGTCTTTTGTTTGAGCGTTTCCTGAACCCCGAAAGGGTTTCAATGCCGGATATAGACGTTGACTTTTGTCAAGAGAACAGGGACAGGGTTATAGATTACGTGAGGGAGAAATACGGTAAGGAGAACGTCGCACAGATAATTACTTACAACGTTATGAAGGCAAAGCAGACGCTCAGGGACGTCGCGCGGGCTATGGGTCTTCCTTACGCGGTCGCGGACAGGCTCGCGAAGTTAATCCCTCAGGGTGATGTTCAGGGGACGTGGCTCTCGCTTGAGGAGATGTATAGGACACCGGTGGAGGAGCTTCTGCAAAAATACGGGCGCCACAGAACCGACATAGAGGACAACGTTCAGAAGTTCAGGAAGATGTGCGAAGAAAACCCGGAGATAAAACAGCTCGTTGAGACCGCCTTGAAGCTTGAGGGTCTTACGAGGCACACCTCCCTTCACGCTGCGGGTGTCGTTATAGCTCCCAAACCCCTTGATGAACTTGTCCCGCTTTATTACGACAAGGACGGGGCGGTCGCTACGCAATACGATATGGTTCAGCTTGAGGAGCTCGGGCTTCTTAAGATGGACTTTTTGGGGCTTAAGACCCTGACGGAGCTTGACCTTATGAAAAGGCTTATATCCGAGAGGAGGGGGATTGATATAGACTTTCTGTCTTTACCGCTTGACGACGAGAAGGTTTACGAGCTTCTCCAAGAGGGAAAGACGACGGGTGTCTTTCAGCTGGAAAGCAGGGGTATGAAGGAGCTTCTAAAGCGTCTGAAACCCGACTCCTTTGAGGACCTCGTCGCTGTTCTTGCGCTATACAGACCCGGACCCCTGAAGAGCGGTCTTGTGGACACGTATATAAGGCGTAAGCACGGGCAGGAGCCCGTTGAATACCCGTTTCCCGAGCTTGAGCCCGTTCTTAAGGAGACCTACGGTGTTATCGTTTATCAGGAGCAGGTTATGAAGATGTCCCAGATTCTGGCGGGCTTTACCCCCGGTGAGGCTGACACCCTCAGGAAGGCTATAGGTAAGAAGAAGGCGGAACTGATGGCTCAGATGAGGGATAAGTTCATAAAGGGGGCGGTTGAGAGGGGATACCCGGAGGATAAGATAGTTAAGCTTTGGGAGGATATAGAGAAGTTCGCTTCATACTCCTTTAACAAGTCTCACTCGGTTGCCTACGGTTATATATCCTACTGGACCGCCTACGTTAAGGCTCACTTCCCCGCGGAGTTCTTTGCGGTTAAGCTCACGACCGAGAAAAACGACAACAAGTTCTTGAACCTGCTCAAGGACGCGAAACTCTTCGGGTTTAAGATTCTCCCGCCGGATGTGAACAAGAGCGATGTGGGGTTCACGATAGAGGGTGAGAACGAGATAAGGTTCGGTCTTGCGCGTATAAAGGGTGTCGGTGAGGAAACAGCTCAGGTAATCGTTGAAGCTCGCAAGCGCTACCGCTCTTTTCGCTCCCTTTCTGATTTCAATATGAAGGTGAAAAACAGGAAGGTGAACAAGAGGGTTGTTGAGGCTCTCGTTAAAGCCGGGGCGTTTGACTTTACGAACAGAAGCAGGAGTGAGCTTCTTGCGAAGGTTTCTGGGAGCGACAAGAAGATAATGGCGGTCTCCCAAAGTTTGCTCTTTTCCCGCACACGGAGAGAGGAAAGGGAGCAAGAAGACCCGCTCAAGATGGAAAAAGAGGTTCTCGGGTTTTACATATCGTCCCACCCCCTTGACAGGTATGAGAAGCTTCTTAAGGGCAGGTTCACACCCGTTGAGGAGCTTGAGGAGGGGGAAAGGGACGGGGATGTCGTAATTGCGGGCGTTCTTACGGAGCTAAAGGTAAAGAAAACGAAAAACGGGGACTACATGGCGAGCTTTAACATCGTTGACAAGACGGGTATAGTTGAGGCGGTTGCTTTCCCGGGGGTTTACGAGGAGTTCAAGGAGCTCATAGAGGAAGACCGCGTTGTTGTTGT
>JAADEK010000034.1 GCA_013153455.1 Aquificota bacterium | reverse complement strand
GCGGAGGCTCGCGGGCTTCACTTCAAGGACGAGGTGACGAAGAGTTACGACGAGATAGTTGAGCTTATGGAAAAGGCTAAGCGCGTTGTCGTTTGGTGATATGAGGGCGGTCGTTCAGAGGGTAAACAGGAGCGAGGTAAAGGTAGATGGGGAAACCGTAGGAAAGATAGGGAGGGGTCTTAACGTCCTTCTCGGTGTGGGAAAGGGGGACACGAAGGCGGACGCGGAACTCCTCGCGGACAAGATACTTAACCTCAGGATATTTGAGAACGAGGAGGGGAAGTTCCATTACTCGGTTCTTGACGTTCGGGGTGAGATTCTCGTAGTCTCGCAGTTTACGCTTTACGCGAACGTAAAGAAGGGCAGGAGACCGAGCTTTGAGCTTGCGGAAAGCCCCCAAAGGGCTCGGGAGCTTTACGAGTATTTCGTTGACGTGATTAGGGAAAAAAGCGGGCTAAAGGTTGAGACGGGCATCTTCGGTGCTATGATGGAGGTTCTCATAGAAAACTGGGGACCGGTGACGATTATAATAGACACCGAGGAACTAAAGAGAAGATGAGAAGTTCCCCTCTTGAACCGATTCATAAATCACTCGGTGCGGTATTTACCGCCTTCGGCGGTTATCGTATGCCTCTTTCTTACAGCTCCGCGCTTGAGGAGGCTCTCGCGGTAAGAAAGAGCGCGGGTGTGTTTGATATATCGCATATGGGAAGGCTTAAGGTAAGCTCGCGGAGCGCTCTTCGCGTCCTTGATTACTTGACGACGAACGCGCTCTCACGCTTACAACCCGGAAGGGTTCATTACACTCTTTTTTTAAACGAGGAAGGGGGTATAAGGGACGACGTAACGCTCTACAGACTCTCGGACGAGGAGTTCTTTATATGCACGAACGCGGTAAACAGGGAAAAGATAAAGAAACTCCTTTCGGAGTTTTTACCCGTTTCAGACCTAACCGAGAGCTACGTCCAGATAGCGCTTCAGGGACCAAAAAGCGGTGAGATACTGGGAAGGTTTTTTGATGTGTCGGGTATGAAGCGGTTCTCCTTTAGGGTTTTCGGGGATGTAATCGTCTCAAGGACTGGCTACACGGGTGAGGACGGATACGAGATTTACGCAAAGCCCGAGGAAGGAAAGAAGCTTTTCCTTGAGCTTTCTCGTTTTGCGAAGCCCTGCGGGCTTTCCGCGCGTGATATCCTGCGCATAGAGGCTGGTTTTGTGCTTTACGGAAACGAGATTTCTGAGCGCATAACCCCGAAAGAAGCCCGTCTTATGCGCTTTGTGGACACTCGGAAGGACTTCCTCGGAAAGGAAGCCCTACTAAAAAAGGCTCCGAGGAGGGAACTCTTCGGTCTTGAGCTGAGGGAAAGGGGTGTTCCGAGAAGGGGGCAGAGGATACTGAAAGACGGAAAGCCTATAGGGGTTGTGACGAGCGGAACCTATTCCCCCGTTCTCGGTAAGGGTGTGGGGCTTTGTTTCGTAATTCCGGAGGAGAGAAAGGAGGGGAGCGAGGTTGTCCTTGACGCGGGAGGAAGGAAAATCCCCGCACTTTTGAGGGATTACCCGTTTGTCGGGAGGCGGTGATGGAGATTTTTGGTTTTTTGTGGGGTGTCGTCGTCGGGGCTGTTTTCTCAACCGTGGGCGCTGCGGGGGGACTTCTCGCGGGCTTCGGGCATATAACGCTTTTCGGTATAGGTTCCGCGAACAGCGTGAAGGTGATGAACCAGTTTCTCGTCCTCGTCTCTACGCTCGTCTCCGTTCCGAACTACTGGAGACACGGCAGGCTCATCGTGATACTCGGTATACTTCTGGGAACGGGAAGCGTTCTCGGCGCTCTAATCGGCTCAACCCTCTCGTATAAATACCTGACGGAGATGAGTAAGTATAAGTTCTTTTTCGGTCTTTTTACGCTTCTCGTCGCCTTTCGGATACTTTACGAGGTTCTCTACAAGGAAAGGGAGAGGGTGAAGGAGATAGACAGGGGTATAAGGGAAGGGGCGCAGAGGAGGGTAAAGGTGGTAAAAAGGAGTGCGGGCTCGGTTGTATACACCTTCCTCGGGAAGGAACACGTCTTTAACCCTGTTCTTGCACTCTTTGCGGGCTTTTTCGTCGCCCTTATTTCTTCCGCCCTCGGTGTGGGAGGCGGTTTTTTACTCGTCCCGTTTATGGTCTCTGTTCTGAAGGTTCCTATGTATCTCGTTCCGGGAACGAGCGCCCTGTCTGTTTTAATCACTTCGGTCGTCAGTATACTCAACTACCTGAAGCTCGGGGCGAGCGTAAAGTGGTCGTTTCTCGCCTTTGAGGCGGTCGGTGTTGTTATCGGCTCATTCCTCGGTCCCTACATCTCTCACGCCCTCGGTGAGCGGAGGCTCAGGCTACTTCTCGGGTTCATCCTTCTCGGGATAGGGGTTAAGTATATTTTTATTTGATATGGAAGTCAGATTAAACAAGTTCTTATCCGAAGCGGGGGTCACGTCAAGACGAAAGGCGGAGAAGCTGATTCTCTCCGGAAAGGTAAAGGTAAACGGTAAGGTGGTCACCGAGCTCGGGACGAAGATAGACCCGGAGAAGGACGTCGTTGAGGTTGAGGGAAAGGTAGTAAAGCCCCAAAGGAAGCGCTACATAATCCTGAACAAACCCTGTTGTTTTCTCACACAGCTCGGGAAGTCCCAAGACGGGCGAAGGACGATAGAGGAGCTGATAAGGGACATACCCGAAAGGGTCTTCCCCGTGGGTCGGCTTGATTACAACACAGAAGGGCTTTTACTCCTTACGAACGACGGGGAACTCGCAAACAGGGTTCTTCACCCCAGATACAAGCTCCCGAAGGTTTACCTCGCCCTCGTTGAGGGAAGGGTAAGCCCGAAGACGCTGAAGCTTATGAAGAGGGGAACCGAGCTTGAGGACGGCTTTGCGAAACCCGACGATGTGAGGGTAGTTCGCTACGAAGGCAAGGATACCCTACTTGAGATAACCTTTCACGAGGGGAGGAAGCACATAGTAAAACGCTATCTCGCTTCCTTCGGTCATAGGGTAAAGCGTCTTAAGCGCGTAGCCCTCGGACCCATAAAGCTCGGTAAACTCTCCCCGGGCAAGTGGAGGGAGCTAAACAGGGGGGAACTCGCACAACTCTTTAAGGCGGTCGGTCTCAAGTATCCCCCTAAGCGTTGAGAACTGTGATATTTTTTAATTAATGCTTGAAAAGATTAAAAAGGACGTTTTCTTCGTATCAAGACTCTTTGTAGTCCTTTACCTCTCCCTTTTTCTCCTCATCTCATACGAAAAGATAGATTACCTTCCCGCGCTTATACTCGGCGTCTACACGTTTAACAATATATACATATACTTCTTTTCAAGACCGAAGTTCCTAAGACTCATAGCTGTTCTCTTTGACCTCACGCTCATACCCCTGTTTATCCTCTTTTCCGAAAGTTTCCTCACACTTTACTCCCTGACGATTCTAATCTCGCTCTACGCGTGGAGAAAGCTCCTGATAGCTTTCCTTTTGGTTCTCGTTTCCGGAGGACTTTCCTTTTACTTCTTCCACAACTCACCCCTGCTTTTAACCGCTCACCTTTTGCTCTTTTTGGGTGTTTTCTTCAGCTCCTACAACTTTGAGTATGCTACGGTCGTAAGCAAGGAAAGGAAGCGCATACTGAAGCTAAAGAGCGATTACCACAAGCTTCTCAAGGAGTTCTCGCGCTTTGAGCGCGAGCGCAGGCTCCTTGCAAACCTCAGAAAGATTTTTAAGCTCCTCAGGGAAAGCAGAGACCCTAAGGAATACCTATCCGCAATAAGGAGGGAGTTCGGCGTAAAGCGCATAAGCGTTATACCGACGAGTGAAGCGCCGACGGAAGTCCTCAAAGATTACGAGAGCGCTTCACTTGAGGTGGGTGTGAAGCTTGACAAGGGATACGCTAAGGTCGTTTACGAGTTTGATTCCCCCTTTCTCCTCAGGGACGAGCTTCTAACCTCCTCACTCGTTGAAGCGACGAAGATGCTCCCCCTCCTCGTTGAGGGCTTTGAGCAAAAGGAGGAAGGAAAGAGCGTCCTCGTGGTGGGTTAAGACCTTTTGTTTTCCGCCCTCCAACGCAGATAACTTTCTATAAACGGGTCTATTTCCCCGTCCATTACCGCCTCAACGTTCCCCGTCTCGTAGCCCGTCCTTAAGTCCTTCACGAGCTTGTAGGGGTGAAAGACGTATGAGCGTATCTGGTGTCCCCAACCTATGTCCGTCTTTTCACCTTCGTATTGTTTCTTTTTTTCTTCAAGCTTTTGAAGCTCAAGCTGGTAGAGTTTAGCCTTAAGGAGCTGGAGGGCTTTCCTCTTGTTCTGGAATTGTGAGCGCTCCTGCTGACACTGAACCACTATCCCGGTGGGTATGTGGGTTATCCTCACCGCGGTGTCCGTTTTGTTAACGTATTGACCCCCCGCACCGGATGCCCTGAAGGTCTCTATCTTTAAGTCCTCGGGTCTTATCTCTATCTTTATATCTTCGTCTATCTCCGGCATAACGGAAACCGCAGCGAAGGATGTGTGTCTTCTGGCGCTCGCGTCAAAGGGGGATATCCTCACGAGCCTGTGAACCCCCTGCTCCCCTTTTAGGTATCCGTATGCGTAGGGTCCCTTTATGAGTATCGTCGCGCTCTTTACGCCCGCAACGTCGTCGGGCGTTATATCAACGAGTTCAACCTCAAATCCCTTCTTCTCCGCCCATCTTCTATACATCCTGAGGAGCATATCCGCCCAGTCGCACGCCTCCGTTCCTCCCGCTCCCGCCTGAACGGTGAGGTATGCGTTCTTTTGGTCCATCTCGTCCGAGAGATACGTCTTTAGTTCAAGCTCCCTGAGTTTCTTTTCAACCTCTTCTATCTCTTCGTCTATCATCGCCCACGTTTCGGTGTCCTCTTCGGGGGTGATTTGGGTAAGCTCGTTCAGGTCTTCTATTGAGCGCTCAAGCTCCTCAAGCGTCCCGAGCGTATCCTCAACCCACTTCCTCCTTTGTATGGTGGTCTTTGCCTTTTCTTGGTTTTCCCAAAAGTCGGGGGAGGACATCTCCTCGTCAAGCTTTCTCAGCTCCTCGCGCAGTTTATCGGGGTCAATTATCCTCTTTACGTTCCCGAAGCGTTCTTTAAGTTCGGAAACCTTACCCTTTAGCTCCAACATCGTTTCTTATTCTAACGATATTAATTTACTCCTTTCGGACGATGAGGCTTACATTCCTGAGGTTCAGCTCGTTCAGTTTATCAAGGACGTCAACGAGGTGCTCAACGAGAGCCCGTCTGTCCGCGTTTATCTCAATCGGTGTGTTAGGCTCCAAGCCCTGAAGGAGCTCCTTTAGCTCTTGTAGGCTTACCTCTTTACCGCCCGCGAAAATCTTTCCCTCCTTTGTTATCGTTATCACAAACGCGCTCGTTTGCTTTTGGGGACCCGCGGAGGGGGCTTTCGGAACGTCAACGGGTAGCTCACCCTTTACCATAAAGGTGGCGGTCGTGAGGACTATGGTGAGAAGGACGAGCATTATATCAACGAGGGGGATTACGTTTATTGAGTTGAACTCCTTGTCGTCCATATATATATAATCTCCCTATGCACTTCTGGAAGCTACAGGGTTCAGGAAACGACTTTGTGCTCATAGACGGAAGGGACGGAAAAGTAGAGGAGCTTCTGCAAAAAAGGGGCTTGAGTAAGGAAGAGTTCGTAAGGAGGGTATGCGCGCCTCACACGGGCGTAGGCGCGGACGGTCTTATAGTGATAAAGGAACCTAAAAACCCGGAGAACGACTTTAGGTGGG
>JAADEK010000056.1 GCA_013153455.1 Aquificota bacterium | reverse complement strand
CTGCTGCACCTTCGTAAGTCCTCTGCGAGGAAACACCCCCGCAGGATACGAAAAGAACGCTGAGAGCTCCAAAGAGCAGTATTCCCGCTTTCCTCATCTTCCTTACCTCCCGATTCAGAGTTTAGGGGCTCTTCGTTAGTTGGGGGTTAATATACCCTGAGCCCCTTATAGGCTAATTATAATTTTTGTTATTATGAACATGATTCGGCTTCAGCTCATATACCCCGAGGAGAAGGTAAAGGAACCCGTCCTTTGCATGGTTTGCAAAAACTTTGACGTAATCGTCAACATAAGAAAAGCGCAGGTTTCAAAGGATACAGGCTTTCTCCTCGTTGAGATAGACGGGGAAGCGGAAGAGATAGAAAGGGCGATAGACTTTATACAAAAACAAGGCGTTGAGGTTCAACCAATAGAAGGACAGATATTCACCGAATGACCAAGAAACTCCTCGTCTTTTCCCTCCTCGCCCTCGTATACTTCACAAACCTCTCCCTTAACGCGGTCTGGATACCAAACGAGTCCTTCTACGCGGACGGCGCGAGGAACATGCTAAAGACCGGGGACTTCCTTACCCCGGTCTACAACGGGGAGCTGAGGCTCAACAAACCACCCCTCACGTATTGGCTCTCCGCCCTCGGATTTACCATATTCGGCGTAAACGAACTCGGTCTCAGATTCTTCCAAGCGCTTCTGGGACTCCTGAGCGCCCTTATCGTTTACCTTCTGGCTAAGGACGTAACGCGGGACGAAGAGACCGCCCTCCTTTCCTCGCTCGCGTTCGGACTTTCGTTTATAGTCGTCGCAAACGCCCGCTACACCTCCCCCGAGATTCCCCTCACCTTCTTCATAACGCTCTCCCTATACCTCTGGCACAAATACTACACAACAAAAAAAACCCACCTCTTTTGGCTCGCCATAGGAAGCTCATCACTCGCGGTTCTAACAAAAGGACCCGTCGGGTTCGCCCTCCCCGCGGGTATCATATTCATATTCCTCCTCTTAGAAAACCCGAAAGAACTACTAAAACTCCGCTACTACGCGGGAACCCTTACGGTTCTCATCACCTCCGGCTGGTGGTTCGCATACCAATACATCACACACAAAGAAGAATTCCTGAGGATATTCATAAAAGAAAACATAAAACGCATATACGCCCTCCAGAGCGACCCCGTCTACACCTACATACTTGACCTAAACGTCTCCTTCCTGCCCTACTCACTACTCTTTTTTCCCGCGCTCGCCTTTGCGCTCCTCAAAAAAAGACAAGAACTCAAGTTCCCCCTCGTTTGGTTCCTCACAACCTTCACACTCTTTAGCCTCGTAAAGATGAAGATACCCGTATACGTCATGCCCGCATACCCTGCGGTCGCGATAATAACAGCAAGATACCTAACATCCGACTACCTCCCGAAACTCAAAAACACACTCCTCGTATTCCTCGGGACGCTCCTCCTCGTCGCGCTCTTCGCGTTAGCGGTTCTCTTCAAACCCAGTCCCCTTCTGGTTCCCCTTAGCATACTACCCCTCGTATTTCTCTTCAAAAGAAAACTCATAAATTACCCCGCTGTCGCGGGGTTTTCCTTTCTCCTCTATCTTGCGCTCGTCATCCTCCCCTTCGTTGAGGAAAAAAGACCCTACAGGGAGGTAGGAGCGCGCATAAAAGCGGAAGACCCAAAAGCCCTTTTGAGAACCTACGAAATCGGACACTTTCACCACAACCTGCCCTTCTACGCGGAGCGCGTCATAATAAGAAACGCAAAAGAGCCAAAGCCACCCGCGCTCGTTCTCGCGAAGGAAGGGAGCCTGAAGTGCGAGCCTGTAGAGAGCTGGGAGCTGTACACAGGCTCCGAGTCGCGCTTCTTTAGGTTCCTCCTTGACATAAAGAGGAACAAACGCTTTTATAAGTTCAACCTTTGTAAACTACCTGAGCCCGCTCGTGATTTCCGTAAGCGGTAAAAGAACGCTCAAAGCGATTATACCCACCGTAATACCTATGATTAGGATAGAAAGGGGTTCTATAAACCTGAGCCAAAAGTTTATAACCCTTTGAGCGCTCTTTTCGTATACGTCCGCAAGAAGCTCAAGCATACGCGCGAGCTCACCGCTCGCCTCCCCCGTCTCAACGAGGTTAACAAAAAGCTCCGGAATCTCCTTTATCCTCCTCAAAAGGGAAGAAAGACTCTTCCCCCTCTCAAGCTCGCTCACGATATCAAGAAGTCTCCTCTTTAGGTATTCGTTTGAGACACTGCTCGCAGCAAGACGCAAAGCCTCCGGGAGGGGAACGGAAACACCCAAAAGCATAGCAAGAACCCTCGCAAAACGCGAAAGATTAAAGTAAAGGTTCAACTTCCCCAAAACGGGCACGCGCAAAAGGAGCCTGTGGAGCGTCTCCCTGCTTACGAACCTCTCCCTAAAACGAAAGACGAGAAAAACAACCGGAACGAGGAGGAGGAAAAACGTAAGAACGTCCGAAAAGAGGAGAATAAGCCTCGTGATGAGCGGAAGCTCTTTACCGAAACTCTCAAGGACGCTCGCTATCCTCGGAACCACAAACTTAACCGCCACAAAGAGGGAAACAAAACTAAAGAGTATGACCACGAGGGGGTATGTCACCGAGGATATCACCCTGCTCTTGAACTCCGCCACCTTCTGGAGGTATTCACCCGCTATCTTAAAGACAAACTCAAGGTTCTCACCCCTCTGAACAGCCCCGAGCATCTCCGAGAGAAACTCGGGGAAAACCCCGGTCTTTCTGAAGGCTTGGGCGAGACTCTCCCCCCTCTCCACGGACAGCTTCACCTGAATAAGGGCGCCCGCGAGAACCTCGTTCTCGGTCTGGGATGCAACGAGCTCAAGCGCTCTCGTCAACGGGATGCCGGAAGAGAGCAAGGTCCAAAGCTGTAAAAGAACGAAGGCGACCTCCTCTTCCGACACCCTCGGGCGAAAAAGGGAAAACCCCCTCTCCCTCTTTTCCTCTATCCTTACGGGCTTTATACCCTCTTGGCGAAGCTTCCTGAAGAGCTCACCCCTGTCGCGTGCGCGCGCGACACCCCGAACGCGCTTTCCCTCCTTTATACCCTCGTATACGAAAGACCTCATCTGACCTCTCTATAGACTATCTTATTCTCCGAGCGGTCGTATACGACCACGAGCCTCGTGCTCGTCCTTTCACCTTTCACGCTCATCTCAACGCGGAAGAACCTGCTTGAGGTCTTCGCCTTTGACTCAAGGCGGTAAGCTATATCCATCGTCATACCCTCAACCAAGAGAAGGTCCCTTACCCTCAGGAAGGGCTTTTCGGAGCGCGTCTTTGCTATCCTGCGGGCAAGCTCCCAGTCTATCTCCTCGTCAAGCGCCCAAAGGACGTAAATAGGTGCGGTGTTTACGTTTACCCTCCCGTCCGAAAAGACGGTGATAAGCTCAAAGAGACCCGGCTTTTCCTCTTGACCGCTCCTCTTTCCGTAAAGGTCTTCCTTTTTATCCCAAAAAAGCTCAATCTCGTAAACCGAGTCAAGGGGGGCGCGCTTCGGGGGGAACCTGCCCGTGAAACTCCCCTCCTCCTGCCCCGTCCACACGAGGATAAGCTCAAGGAGCGTAAGGTCTATCTCAAGAAACCTAAAGAGCTTCTCAAAGCTTTTCCTCAAACTCCTTATCTTTGTTATGTAATTGGGGTTCAGGAACCTGTCCTCATCAAGGATAACCACGCTCACCTCACCGACGGGTGTCTCAAGGGCGTAGGGTTTTGCCCACGGGTCCGTCAGGGCGTCGTAGGAAGCATCCTCGCGCCTCAGGAGCTCAAGGACGCGCGGGAGAGCGGAAGAAAGAGCGCGGTAATGCTTCTCCTTTTCGTATACGCGCCCGAAGCTCTCCCTCAAAAAGAGAGCGCTCCTTAGCGCATCTCCCACGTAAAAGCTCAGCGTCAAGAAAAAGCCGAGAACGAGGAGTATTATCATCTCAAGCTCACGTTCAGATTCCCGAGCTCTCCCCGAACCCGAACCCTCACGGAACCGCTCCTAAACTCCCCGTCAACGCGCGAAGAGAGGATATCCCTCCCCGCGGACACAACACCACCGCCCTTTAACTTCATACCCATGTAATTTATCTCCCCCTCAAACGAGTTCCCGAGGAACCGAATCCTGAGCCCGTCCACCTTCGTCCCCCGTAGCTCAAGCCCCGAGAGCGTAAGCTCACCAAAAAGCCCGTCCCTCAAGGCTATACTCCCCGATATACTTTCCGCGGAGTTAACGCACCCGAAGTTCTTAAGATTTACCTCCTTCAGACCATCGGGTGTGAGCTTTAGGCTCGCGCTCCCGGACCCGCACCGAAAGGTTATAAGAACGTAGAGGGGTCTTAGGAGTATGCGAGCGGTGTCAAAGCTCAAAAGGAGGAGGTTTCCTTTGTATACCTCTCCCCTGCGGAGGAGAAGCTCCGTTGCGCCCTCGCTTGAGGACTTTGCGCGCACAAAGAGCTTCTCCTCAAGCAGGAATCTGTCAAGTATCAGGAGTTTCGGGAGCGCGGGAAGGCTGAAGAGAAGAAGCGCGAGGAGGGAAGAGAGGAAAAGGAGGAGGGCTTTATATGAGGTCCTCATCTTCCTCCCACTCGTCCGCTTGCGTTTCTACTTGCTTTGGTTTTGTTTTGTTCATGAGTTTTTGGGCGAGCTCTTGGTGCGCTTTTGTGATTCGGGAGAGGTCTTTTGGTGATGTGATTACGTAGGGGGTGAGGAATATAAAGAGGGACGTTCTGTCCTTTTCGTCCCTGTCGTAGCGGAAGAGTCTCCCCACAACCGGGACATCACCAAGGAGCGGTATCTTTTCCGTGCTCTTTAGGCTTTTCCTGCTTATGAGTCCCCCGATTACGACGGTTTTTCCGTTTTCTACAACGACGTCCGAGTTTAGTTCCCTGTTTGAGGTTATGGGAACGGTGTAGTTTACGCCCGCGACCTCGTTCGTCAGGTATCCCGTGATTTCTTGGAGCTTTAGGTTCAGAACCATCCTTATGGTGTTTCCCGTGATTCGGGGTGTGATTTTTAGCTCAAGTCCTACGTCTTTGTAGTCGTAGGTTATTATGGGGTTTCCGTTTATGTCGTATTTTATTCCCGTCGGGAACGGGACTACTTGACCTACTTTTATGAGGGCTTCTTGGTTGTCAAGTGTGAGTATCTTCGGGTTTGAGACGACGTTGAAGCCTGTTCCTTGCTCAAGGAGGGAAAAGAGGAAAACGAGGTCGGGAAAGAAGAAATCAACACCTCCTATGTTTACGGTTGTTCCGCTCGTTGAGAAGGCTCCTATGACGAACTGTCCGGATTTGAATGCGTTGTATATGTCTTGAAGGGATGAGCCTTTGAAGACCGCTCCTCCTTGTGTTCCTATTATCTGCCACTTTATACCGCTTTCAAGTATTGTTTTTGCGGACGCTTCTATGACCGTGGCGGTGAGGAGTAGTTGTTTTCTTCTTTTGTCAAGTTCCTTGACGAATTCAAGAACCGCGAGGTATTCGTCCTTCGTCGCATACAGGATTAGTGAGTTTGTTCGTTTGTCTATGCCTATCTTCATGCCCGTGTCAAGGCTTATGGGTGTGAGGCTCTGGGTTTGGGTTGTTTTCTTTTGCGTTTTTTGGGGTGATTTTTTTATTGTGATGGTTGTTTTCGTTCCTTGGAAGAGTGAGCGGAGGGATTCATACAGCTCTTCCGCGGAGACGAAGTTGAGGGGTATGATGTAGAAGCTTCTTTGTGCGGTGAGGGTTGAGGGGTCGTCTACTTGTTTTATGATGTTTTGTATCGTTTCGTGGAGCTGGGCGTGCGCGTAGACCGCGAGTGTTTTTAGTTCGTCAACCGCGCTCATTACAACCGGCTCCCCGTATCGTTTGTTTGA
>JAADEK010000043.1 GCA_013153455.1 Aquificota bacterium | reverse complement strand
CCGGGGTGAAGGGGTCCCCAGTTCAGGACTATCTGGGCTTTCTTCTTTAGTCTGCGCTTTTCGGTCACCTCAAGGTCTTCAAGTGTGGGGACTCTCGTGTGCGTGCGCTCGTAGTTCATAAGACCCGAAAGGTCTTCCCCGAAGACAACCTCGTTGAGGGAGGGAAGCTCCTGCTCGGGTATACCCTCAAGCGGGAAGTCCTTCCTGAGGGGGAAGTATGGGTATGTATCCCACATAAAGGCGCGAACTAAGTTCTCGTGCCCCTCGTAGCGTATACCGAACATATCGTAACATTCCCTCTCCGCCCACTTCCCCGCAAACCAGAGTTTCTCAACGGAAGGGAGTGTTCCTTCTGTTCTCGTTTTCACAATTACGCGCTTCGCGCGTTCTACGTTGTAAAGTATGTAAAAAGCCATAAACCTCGTTTCCCTGTCCTCGGGGAAGGGTATGAGGTTTTCCTTTACCGCCTTTTGGAAGTCCTTTTCCTTCTCAAGTAGCTCCTTCAGGTCAACCACCGAGTGGTCCAAAAAGAGCTTAAACCCCAAACTTTCCTTCAGGAACTTCAGGACGGGTAAGAGCTCGTCTTTTGGGACAAATACGCTCGTCGCTCCCGCGCTCTTTACAACCTCCGCGTTGGGAAAGCGGGACAGTAGCTCCCGAAGGTCGTTCTCACTCGCCCAAGGCATATTCCTCCTCCGTGCGTCTCGCGAAGTTTTCTAAATAATATAACGTTCTCGTATGATAAATCCTTAAATTAAATTCCTATGGAAGGGCAAGAGTTTCGTTTCAACACCGTTGAGGAAGCGATAGAGGACATAAAGAAGGGGAAGATGGTAATCGTCGTTGACGACCCCGACCGCGAGAACGAGGGAGACCTCGTTATGGCTGCGGAGAAGGTAACCCCCGAAGCCATAAACTTCATGGCAAAGGAGGGAAGGGGTCTTATATGTCTTTCACTGACTCCGGAGAGGTGTGAGGAGCTTGACCTCCACCCGATGACGCCCTCAAACACGGACCCGAAGGGAACCGCTTTTTGCGTTTCAATAGACGCACACCCGCGCTTCGGGACGACGACGGGAATCTCCGCGCACGACAGGGCTATAACGATAAAGCTCGCGGTCTCCCCCAACGCAAAACCCTCCGACTTCGTCCGTCCGGGGCACGTCTTTCCCCTCAGGGCTCGTCCGGGGGGTGTGCTTGAGAGAGCTGGGCATACGGAGGCGAGCGTAGACCTCGCGCGTCTGGCGGGTCTTTATCCCGCGGGTGTGATATGCGAAATCATGAAGGAAGACGGGACTATGGCTCGGGTTCCCGACCTCATGAAGTTCGCAAAGAAGCACAACCTCAAGATAATCACGATAGCGGACTTAATAAAATACAGGTTAAAGAGGGAGAGTATCGTTGAGAGGGTCGCGAGCGCTCACCTGCCCACCCCTTGGGGTGTTTTCAAGATTCACGCATACCGTCATAAGCTCACGGGCGAAGAACAGGTCGCGCTTACGATGGGAGAGTGGAGGGAGGACGAGCCCGTTCTCGTGAGGGTTCACTCCGAGTGTTTAACGGGTGACGTTTTTAGGTCCATGAGGTGCGACTGCAGACCCCAGCTTGAGAAGGCTCTTGAGATGATAGCGAAGGAGGGTAAGGGGGTTCTGGTTTATATCCTCGGGCACGAGGGGAGGGGTATAGGTATAGCGGATAAGATAAAGGCTTACGAGCTTCAGGAGAAGGGGCTTGACACTGTTGAGGCGAACGAGAAGCTCGGATACCCCGCGGACCTAAGGGACTACGGCGTGGGGGCGCAGATTCTGAGAGACCTCGGGGTAAGGAAGATGAGGCTCATGACGAACAACCCTCGGAAGATAGTGGCTCTTGAGGGCTTCGGTCTTGAGGTGACCGAAAGGGTTCCGATAAAGATAGAGCCAAACGAGCACAACCGCGTTTACCTTCAGGTGAAGAAGGACAAACTCGGTCACCTCTTTTGATTCATACCTCTTCTATCGTAAAGCGGTCGTTGGTGTATACGCATATCTCGGACGCTATCTTGAGGGACTTTTCAACTATCTCCCTCGCGGAGAGGTCGGTGTTCCTGTAGAGGGCGAGCGCGGAAGCCCTCGCTATGTCCCCGCCCGAGCCTATCGCGAGAACGGGCTCATCGGGCTCTATTACGTCCCCGCTTCCCGAAAGCAGGAGCATGTGCTCCTTGTTTACCGCAAGCAGGAGGGCTTCAAGCCTCCTGAGGTATTTGTCCGTCCTCCACTCCTTCGCGAGCTGGACGCAAGCCTTCAGGAGGTTTCCCCTGTGCTCTTGGAGTTTTGCTTCAAGGCGCTCCATGAGCGCAAGCCCGTCCGCGGCGCTTCCCGCAAACCCCACGAGCACCTCTCCCCCGAAAAGTCTCCTTATCTTTCTCGCGGTGTGTTTCACGACCGTGTTCCCGAAGGTCACCTGACCGTCTCCCCCTATGGCGGTCTTTCCGTCTCTTCTTACCGCGAGTATCGTCGTTGAACGGGTTTCCATGTTTCTTAATTTTAAGCGCTCCTTTGCTGAGAGAGACGCTTCTTTAGGGCGTTTGATATGTGGCGAAGGAGAGGGACGAAGCGGGGGTTTAACTTCTTTAGCTCTTCGTAGAGTTCCTCGGGTGGAACGTCCCACGTGCTTATGAGTTTGTTCTTAAGGAGGTTCATCTCAAGGACTGTTTGATACTCCTCGGGGGGAAGGACGCCGACTTGAACGAGTTTCGTAAGGCAGTCCTCCCCGAACTTCTTCACGCCGAACTTGGGGGCAAGATGTTTGCATATGTCAAAGAGAGCGTCGTAGGCTACTTGATAGAAGTATTTTGCCCTGTCGTAATACATGGGGCTTTTCGTAAACTCTTCCTTTCCCTGTGAGAGGACGAAGTCTATCTTTTTGACGGAGCTCTTTACGTGCGACGCTTTTTCATTCAGAAGCTCGTAATCTATGAGGAGGTAGTTGCCGGTTGTTTTCTTTACGTGCTCAACGACCGCACGCGCAAGCTCCTTAAAGAGGGGTAGGGCTTCTTTTAGGAACTTTATAAGCTCTTTGGGAGGGACGTTTTTTTTGAGGTCTCTGTAGTTTACGTAAAACTCCGCTATCTTTGCGTATTTCTCCGCGTCTTTGAGACCGAGGTATTTTGCGAGTTTCTGAAGGCAGTCACGCGAGGAGGTCTTTAGGTTGTATACGACGGACAGGTGCCTGCAGACCCTCATCGTGCTCTCAAATGCGAAGTTAAAGAGTGTTCTCAGTTTGTCCTGAAGGAGTTTGTTTTTTTCTATCTCTTCCTCGGGCAGGGAGAGGGTTTTCTTGATTTCTGTGTAGGCTTTTTCAAGGTTTTTGAAGGACTCAAGTATGAGGCTTATCTTCGGGGTTTTTTTCATAATGAAAAATATACACCCGAAGGGTCTTTTAATCTTTCAACTTAAAATATGTGTTTATGGAAAAGGTAAAGGTAAGGGTAAAGGGTAAGGAATACGAGGTTGAGAAGGGGACTCCGCTTGGGCGTGTATTTGAGCTCGCGGGTATACGCGACGCTATAGGGGGTGTTCTTGAGGGTGAGCTTATAGATTTGCAAACCCCGCTCAGGAGGGGAGGGGAGGTTAAGCCCGTATACAGGGGTTCAAGGGAGGGTCTTGAGATTATGCGCCACTCCCTTGCTCACATAATGGCTCAGGCTCTTAAGGAGTTATACGGTCCTTCTCGCGTTCGGCTCGGGGTTGGTCCGACGACGGAAGAGGGTTTTTATTACGACGTTGAGGTTGAGGGAAAGACGATAACGGAGGAAGACCTCCCGAAGATAGAGGAGAAGATGAGGGAGATAATACGGAGGGATTACCCTATCCTCAGGAGGGAGCTCTCAAGGGAGGAGGCTCTTGAGCTTTTCAAGAGGCTGGGTGAACGCTACAAGCTTGATATAATCCGCGATATTCCCGAGGGTGAGGCGATTTCTGTATACGAGCAGGGGGATTTTGTAGACCTCTGCAGGGGTCCTCACGTTCCTTCAACGGGGAAGGTAGGCTCGTTTAAGCTTACGTCTGTTTCGGGCGCTTACTGGAGGGGAAGGAGTGACCAGCCCCAGCTTACGCGCATATACGGTATAGCGTACTGGAGCGATAAGGAGCTTCGGGAGCGCCTGAAGTTTTACGAGGAGGTCAAGAGGAGGGACCACCGCAGGCTCGGGCGGGAGCTTGAGTTTTTTACGATTGACGACAACGTGGGAGCGGGTTTGATTTTGTGGCTCCCGAGGGGTGCGATATACAGGAAGGTTCTTGAGGACTACTTGAGGGAGGAGCACCTGAAGCGGGGATACCAGCTCGTATACACGCCCCACGTGGGGAAGAGTAAGCTCTGGGAGACGAGCGGTCACCTTGAGTGCTACAGGGAGAATATGTTCCCCGCTATGAAGATAGACGACGAGGAGTATTACGTAAAGCCTATGAATTGTCCTTTTCACATAGCTATATACAAAAGCAGGGTGAGGAGTTATAAGGAGCTTCCCTTGAAGCTTTTTGAGCTCGGGACGGTTTACCGTTACGAGCTTTCGGGCGTTCTTCACGGTCTTTTGAGGGTAAGGGGATTTACACAGGACGACGCTCATATAATCTGCACTCCCGAGCAGGTTGATGACGTGATTCGGGAGACGCTTGAGTTTGCGCTGAGCACGCTTAAGGATTTTGGTTTTGACGAGTTTAAGATTTATCTCTCAACGAGACCTGAATACTCAATAGGCTCGGACGAGCAGTGGGAGCGCTCTCAGAATGCGCTGAGGAAAGCTATAGAGGGTCTCGGGTATGAGTATGAGGTTGACGAGGGGGGAGGTGCTTTTTACGGACCGAAGATTGACGTAAAGATTAGGGACGCGCTCGGGAGGATGTGGCAACTTTCAACGATTCAGTTTGATTTCAACCTTCCGGAGCGTTTTGATATGACTTACGTGGGTGCGGACAACAAGCGCCACCGCCCTTATATGATTCACAGAGCTTTGCTCGGGTCTATTGAGCGCTTTACGGGTATACTCCTTGAGCATTACGCGGGTCTCTTGCCCATATGGCTCTCCCCGACTCAGGTAATTGTGATACCTATAGCGGACCGCCACCACGGGTATGCGAGGGAAGTCCTTGAGAGGTTGCGCTCGGAGGGTATAAGGGCGGAGGGAGACTTCAGGGAAGAGAGGATGAACGCAAAGATAAGGGACGCGGAGCTTAAGAAGATTCCCGTGATACTCGTGGTGGGAGACAGGGAAATGCAAAGCGGGACGGTTTCGGTGAGGAGCAAGAAGGAGGGGAACCTCGGGAGTATGGAGCTTTCGCGCTTCGTTGAGTGGATAAAGGAGAAGATAAGGAACAAGGAGTGAGCGCTTTTCCCTTTTTATGATTTATATCCTTTTTTATTATAAGGAGGGGTTATATCATTATAATCAAAAGCTATGAGAGGGGAAAAGAGGGCGCCCGATGGACGCGGGTATAAAAACGGTGTCTTTGCCCTTTATACTTTCGCGTGATTTATCGAACGGAGGCGGGTTTAAAAACGGGTTGCAAAAAATTCTCACTTGATTATATTTAATATTTAGCGGGTGAGAAAGCCCCTCCCTCCCCCCACCTCCCTCCACCGATTTTTGGCGTCCCGCCCGGGACGCCCTTTCTAAAATATTAGTGATGTTGTTCTTCACCTCCGATACGCACTTTTATCATGAGAACATCGTAAGGCTGAACCCCGAGGTTCGTTTTAAGGGTTTTGAGAGCGTTATCCTGCAGAAGCTTTGCTCTTTACCGAGCGATTGCGTTCTTTTTCACCTCGGGGACTTTACGTGGCACTTTGATGATAAGAAGGGATACCTTGAGCTTTGGAGACGCCTTCCTTTTAGGAAGGTTCTCATCATGGGAAATCACGACAGGGACAAAGAAAGGTTAAGTGATTTCTTTGACGAGGTTTACGATTTTTACAAGGTTATAGAGGTGGGAGG
>JAADEK010000054.1 GCA_013153455.1 Aquificota bacterium | reverse complement strand
TACTCCTTTTTAGGGTTGTGAGGGATTACCCGTCGGACAGACTATTTGAGACAGACTTCTTGAGACCTTCCCGCTCCTACTACTCACTCGCCCTTTCGGGTCTCTTTTACAACGTAGCTATATGGGCGGATAAGTTCGTCTTTTGGTTCAGCCCCAAGACGGGAGACCCCGTTTTCGGGAACATACGCTCCTCGGTCGTCTACGACATACCCGTAATCCTCGCATACCTCTCCCTCATACCGGGTATAGCGGTATTTTTCCTTAAGATAGAGGTTGAGTTTGCGGAGGAATACGACAACTACTACAGGGCTGTGAGGGACTGGGGTAGGCTTGAGGACCTCTACAGGCTCGCGAACAAGATGATAGAAGGCGCGAGGGCTACCCTTTACGAGACACTCAGGGCGCAAGGTATAGGGACGGTTTTTATCATCTTCAGCGAGCGCGTAATCTTTAAACTCCTCAAGATTCCCCTCCTTTACATACCCCTCTTTAACGTCCTTCTCGTGGGTGCACTCCTACAGCTCGCCTTTATGGTTATATTCGCCCTCCTTTCTTACTTTGACAGGAGGCATGAGCTTGTCGTCATCACCTCCCTCTTTGCTTTCGGGAACCTCGGTTTGAGTATAATATCTCAACTCTTGGGTCCCTACTTTTACGGATACGGTTATGCTCTTTCTTTGCTCGTTTCCGTGGTTGCGGGTATGCTCCTTCTGAGGAGGTTCCTCGGTGAGATACATTATAGGACTTATATGCTTTCTTCTCGTTAGCTTAGCTCTTTCTTCCCCGAGATGCGTCCTCTTTATGTATCACCACAAACCGCTTGACGACGACATACTCCACGCATACGACTGGGTCGTCCTTGATGCCCAAAACCCGTATGTTTCGGAGATTCACGAGAGGTTTTACCTGAAAAACAGGGCAAAGCTCCTCGCATACGTGAGCGTGGGTGAGATAGAGAAGTTCAGGAGCTACGCGAGAGAGCTGAAGAGGTTCGCAATAGGTGAAAACCCCATGTGGGATACCCTCGTCGCGGACGTGAGGAGCGAGGAATACAGACTCTTTCTCCTTGAGAACGTGATAGGGAAGGCTGTGGAGAGGGGTTTTGACGGGTTTTTCCTTGATACGCTTGACGCCTACAAAAGGAGCGCGAAAAAGGAGGAATACGAGGAATTTGAGAAGGCTCTTGTTGAACTTATAAAGGAGATAAAGAGGAGGTATCCTGACAAGCTTCTCGTTCTCAACAGGGGCTTTGAGATAATAAACGAGGTTCGGGGTCTCGTTGACGGGGTCGTTGCGGAGAGCCTATTTTTCGGGCTTGACGAGGAGAGGAACTACAGAGAGGTGAGCGAGGAAGAGAGGGAGCACCTGATTCGGGAGCTTGAGCGCGTAAAGGCTCTTGGTATTCCCGTTATCGTCGTTGATTACGCCCACCCGAGGGACGAAAGAAAGGCGCGCACCGCGGTGAGGAAAATACTCTCCCTCGGTTTTATACCCTACGTGGGAGACAGAGACCTCTCATCGGTTGGATACTCCGCTTGTGAGCTCGTCCCGAGGAAGGTTATCCTCCTCTACGACTCAACGATAACACCGAAACGACAAGACGCGGACGTTCACCGCGTCCTCCAGATGCCCCTTGAGTATATAGGGTTTGTTCCCGTAATCGTTGACGTAAACGAACCCCTCCCGGAGGTCTCAAGGAGGGCGGGCTACGCGGGCGTTGTCGCTATGTATATATCAAAAAGGAGTAAAAATCTTGACAACTGGCTCGTGAGGGCTAAGGAGGAGGGACTGAGGTTCTTCTTCCTTGAGGATTTTCCTTTTTACGACGAAAAGACCGCGGAGCGGTTCTTTAATCTAAAGATAATACATAAAAAAGAGAAAAACTTTCGTATAGTTAAAGCCCTCAGCGGGCACGGGTTTGAGGCACCCCTCAGTGTTGAGATGAGTCACTTTATCGTCCAGCCGGGGAAAGCGGAGCCCGTGGTCGTCGCGAAGACAAAAAGCGGGCTCATCCACGTCCCCTTTGCCTTCACCGATTGGGGCGGATACGCGGTGAGCGGGACACTCCTCAAGGGCTCCGAGCTTTGGGTATACGACCCCTTTTGGGTTCTTGAGAGGGCGCTGAAGACGGAAAGCTTTCCTATTCCCGACACGACCACCGAAAACGGTATGAGGATACTCACCGCGCACATAGACGGGGACGCCTTCCCCGCACCCGCCGAGTTTGACCCCGATAGGCTCTCCGCGGAGGTCATCCGCGACGAGATACTAAAGCGCTACAAAATACCTCACACAGTCTCGGTTATAGAGGGTGAGGTCGCCCCATACGGCGTATACCCGAAGCTCTCAAAAAGACTTGAGGCTATAGCCAGAAGCATATTCGCCCTTCCCCACGTTCAACCCGCATCTCACTCCTTCTCACACCCCTTCACGTGGCAACCCGAACACACACCCCCCGAGGAGCTAAAATACGGCTACAACCTTCCCATACCCGGCTACAGCCTGAATTGGGAGAGGGAAATCTCGGGCTCGCTCTCTTACGTTGATAAACTCACAAAAGACATGAAGAAGGGGGCGGAAGCCTTCCTCTGGACCGGATACTGCGACCCCAACCGTGAGCAGATAAGGATGACGTATCTCGCCCGCGTTCCCAACGTAAACGGGGGAAACACGACGATAAGTGAAACCTCTCCCTTCTTGACGAAGGTCTCACCGATGGGTGTAAATTACGGGAGCTACTTTCAGGTATACGCACCGGTTCAAAACGAGAACGTATACACAAACCTGTGGTCTAACCCCTTTTGGGGATACATAAACGTCCTTCAGACCTTCCGTCTCACGGAAGAGCCGAGGCGCCTCAAGCCCGTCTCAATCTATTACCACTTTTACTCGGGTCAGAAGCTCGCGTCCCTGAACGCCCTGAAGAAGGTCTACGAGACCGTCCTCTCTTGGGAAACAAACCCGATGTTTATAACCGAGTTCGCCCTCAAGGTCTTTGACTTCAGGGCTACCGCGATACTGAAGGAGAAAAACGGATACAGGATTAAGAACTCTGGTTATATAAGAACCCTTCGGGTTGAAAAAACACCCGATATAAGAAGGAGTGAGGGGGCGGTGGGCTACAGGAAAAGGCGTAATTACTTCTACGTCCACCTTGACGGCTCGGGGAACAACCTCCTCGTTTTCTCAAACGGGAGGGAAGACTTTTTTAACCTCGTCAGCTCAAACGCTCAGGTAAAATATTACGAAAGGGAAGGAAATACCGTCCGTATAGTCCTTGAGTCATACGTTCCCGCGAGGGTGAGCTTCTCACCCGGAAGGTGCGAGGTATACGTAAACGGAAAGAGGGCAAGGGGAAACCACCACAGGGGAGGAAAGAGGATTGAAATCAAAGCGATATGTCCTGAGTGATACCTTTCCCCTTAAGGAGGTCGCGTTTTTCGTTTTCGTCTTTGTGGGGGTTTTACTCCTCGTATACCCCGGGAGCAAGATAAGGAAAATCATCTTTGAGGGTGAGGAGGTAAACGTAAACCTGAGAACGAAATACCTTGAAGCCCTGAAGAAAACCCCCGAGGTTCTCTCGGAGCTCGCGGAGAGCTACCTCAGACTCGGGAAAAGGGAAGAGGCAAAGGAGCTCCTCCCGCCCGACAGGGCGCTTTTCGTTGAGTTTCGGAAGCTAAAATACGAGTATTTCTCCGAGGGAGCAAACAGAAAGGAACTCGTAAAGAAAATAGAGGAGATACTCCTCAAGCTCGCAAGAACGAGCAAAGACCCAAAACTCCTGAGGGACGTCTACAGGGAGAGCATATCCTTCGGGCTTGTAAAGCCCGCATACGAGTCCTCAAAAGCCCTGTGGGCATTGACGCGCTCCCCCGCTTGGGCGAAGGAAGCCATCAGGCTCGCTTACGCCCTCGGGAAACACGAGGAAGTCCTTTCGCTCTCAAGACAGGTAAAGGAGCTACCCGAGGAAGTGGTTCCGCTCGTTGTGAACTCCGCGCTCACCCTCGGGAAAGGTGAGGAGGTAACCGAGCTCCTTGAGGAGCTCGCAAAGGAGGACAAAAAGGCGGGTGAGCTTTTCCTCTTTCTCCTCGCGCGCGCGGGCAAGAAGCAAAAAATCGTGAGCTTCGTTGAGAGCGCGAAAGAGGGCAAAAAGGAGCTAATACTCATCGCGATAAGACAAGCTATATACGCGGGAAGATACGAGCTTGCGAAGGAGCTAATCCTTCGGTGGGCTCTTTCATACCCCGAGGACGAGAAATTCACCGCACAAATCCTTAAGCTCGCCCTCCAAACCGGAGACCCATACTTCGCGGGCGAGGTGGCGGGCAGGGTAGCCAGAGCTTTGGGGGTTTTGGATGCTGAAGGCTCTTAGCCTTCTTTTGCTTTTCTCCCTCTCGTTCGGGGGGGAGCTATACTACTGCGTCCAGCTCGCGAGCTCAAACAAGGCTCAGCCCCTTCTTGAGCTACTTGAGGACTTGAAGAGGTTTCCGGACGCCCGCGTTGAGAGGATAAAGGGTCTGTATACCCTGAGGGTCGGATACTTTAAAAGTAAGAGGGAAGCGGGTGAGCTTCTCCCTCAACTGAAGGGGGTCTTTCCCGACGCGTTTGTGAGGAGGTGCGCATACAAGCCCGAGCGCATCGTCCACCGAAAGGAGGAAGAGGTAAGGGAGGAAGAGAGCTCCGAGCTCCTTCAGCTCATCACGAGCGCCCTCATAGGTGCGGGAAGGCTAAACGATGCGCTGAAGGTCGCAAGGCGCGCCCTTGAGCTCTACCCGAACGACCCCTACTGGTTGGAAACCTACGGGAATTTACTCCTTTGGACGGGCAAAACGAACGAAGCCCTCCTTCCGCTCCTTAAAGCCTACAAGCTGACGAAAAAGCGGAAGCTCGCAAAAAGGATATACAGTCTCGCTCTTGCGCTCGGGCGCTACGAGGTCGCAAAGGAGGTTATGCACTCCGCGGGGGCGAGCGCGAAAGAGATAGAGGAGGTTTACAGAACGCTCGGGGAGCTTGATGAGCTTATAAAGTTTCTAAAAGGTAGAAGGGATAAGCATTCCTTGATTTCACTCGCGGAGATTCTCTTCGCGCTCGGGAGAAAGGAGGAGGCTCTTGAAGCAGTAAGCGAGGCGGAAAAGCTCTACGGGCTTGAGCCTCATGAGGTTCTCCTTAAGGTTGAGATTCTTTACTCAATGAGGCGCTTTTCGGACGCGCTTTTGCTTATGAAGCGCTACGCGGGGAAGGTTCCGGAGGACTTTCCCGAGTTTTGGTCTATGTTTTCGGACATCGCTTGGATGCTCGGGGACTACGAGAGCGCAAAGTCCGCGGTCTTGAAGCTTATCCTTTGGGAGAAGGCAAAGCCCGGGGACTACTACAGGGCTCTTGACCTGCTTGAGGACGAGCCGAGCAAGGCTATCTCGGTCGCGCTGAGGGCTTGGGAGAAGTTCAGGCTCCTTCCGTTCCTTGAGAGGGCGCTCTCGGTTGCATACAAGCACCGCATGTGGGAAGAGGTTGTCCGTATAGCGAGGCGCTACCCGGAGCTCGTAAGACGGAGGGACTACGCGCTTTCTTACCTCGCGGGTGCTCTCGTGAATCTCGGAAAGAAGGAGGAGGCTTACCGCATCGTTGAGCGCAGGCTCAAGGAAAAGCCCACCGATTACCTGCTTACCTTTTACATATACCTCCTTATAGAAAATAAAGAGACGACGCGCCTTGAGCGCGTCGTTCGTAAATTTAAAAGAAAATCAAAAGACATACCCCTTCCCTTTATATACGCTTACATCTTCCTCAAGAAGGGAAAGGAAGCCCACGAGTTATACAAGGAAGCGGGTGTTGAGGATGAGCTTTTGCTTGCGGATATCTTCTACCTTTTGGGGAGGGAGGACGAGTCGCGGAACCTCAGGTTCTCGGTCTTCAGAAAGATGAAGAAACGGGTTCGTGAGAACCCACAGCTCCTCACTGAGCCCGAGTTTCTGAGGGAGTTTTTATACGTCGGTATGGATTTCATAAAGGAGGGGGCATACGAGAGGCTCCTCCTTTCCGCGAGGGACGTCCTTGATGAAAAGGTCTGGAAGGAGTTATACCTTTCGTTTCTCTTCAGAAAGAGCAGGTATCCCGAGATTCTCTTTCTCGTAAGAAGAAAAGACTATCCCCTCCAACCTTGGATGGAGGTGAACCTATTTCTATACCTCAACGACACGACCGCCCTCAAGGATGTCCTAATCAGGAGACCTCAGGCTCTCTCAACGCGGGACCGCGTTGAAGCCCTGAGGAGGGTAAAGGCTTACTCCCAAGCGCTTTATTACGCCTTTTTGGGACTTGAGGACAACCCGGAGGACTACCAGCTCTACAAGCAGATGAGGGACCTCGTCGTTGAGAGCGAAGACAAGCTCTCTGTAAGGAGCTCCCTCCTTTTGAGGAAGGCATACACCGAGAGCAGAACAGACCTCACCCTTCATCTTAGGAACCTTCAGAAGGGTTTCGGGGGAGGTCTTTCCCTTTCCTTTATGAGTCCGCTCTCAAGGAGGGAAGACCTCCTGAGGAAGGCTCCCGCGGGCTACAGGGCTGGGGTGTTTATTGAGAGGCTCTTTGAGCGCTCACGCCTTCGGGCGGAGGGGGGAGTGTTTTCACGGCTTGAGCCCGTCCTATACGGAAGGGTTTCTTACGAGGTTTACGAGCTTTTCAGGACATACCTCAGGCTTGAGGGCGTGCTCTCGGGCGAGCCTCACGAGACGCTCTACCTTTACCTCGGCGGTCTTAAGGACTACGTGAGCGTAAGCGCGGTTCACAACCTCACAAACAGGCTTTACCTCCTTTTTGAGGGTGAGAAGAGTTTCTTCTTTTCCCCCGATAGAACGAAGGAGGGTGAGGGTCTTTCCTTTGTCTTTAGTATTAACCACAAGGTTAGGGTAAACTACCCGGACTATACTTTTAAGCTCTTTTACGAGTTTGCGGACTTTATGCAAAAGTCAAGGAGGGGAAGCATAAGGGAGATTCTCCCCGGTGAGGGGTTTACGGTGATACCCGCGAGCTACAAAAACATAGGGGGAGGTTTTCTCTTTGGGTATGAGAACAGGGATTACTACACGAGGGTGTGGAGACCGTTTGTTGATGTGAGCTTCGGGCATAACACGAAATTCGGTTTCTTTGTAAACGTATCGGGAGGTATAGGGGGTCAGCTCTTGGACAAAGACCACCTTTACATAGAGGGAGCGCTCGGGAGGAATATGGGAGGCGTTCAGGAGACTATTTTGAACCTCGGGGTAGGTTATAACCGCTGGTTTTGAGAGAACTTCCTCTCCCAATCCCAAGCGCTTTTTATTATCGTCTCAAGCGAGTCGTATCTCGGCTCCCAACCGAGAACTTCCTTTATCTTTTGCGCCTTTGCGACGAGGGCGGGAGGGTCTCCTTCGCGTCTTGGCGCTTCCTCAACGGGAAAATCAACCCCCGTTATACGCTTTACCGCATCAACGACCTCCCTCACCGAGTATCCCCTCCCGTATCCGCAGTTAAAAACCTCACTCTCACCCCCTCGGGTGAGGTAAGAAAGGGCGTCCGCGTGCGCCCTCGCGAGGTCCCAAACGTGTATGTAGTCCCGTATGCACGTCCCGTCCGGTGTCGGGTAGTCGGTTCCGTATATGTATAGCTTTTCATACTCCCCCTTTGCGGTCTTTACCGCCCTTATTATGAGATGGGTCGGGTTCGGGTATGCGAAACCTATCTCGCCCTCCGGGTCCGCCCCCGCTACGTTGAAATACCTCAAAGAGACGTAGCGAAACCCGGACCCAGAGCGCGCGAGGTCCGAAAGGAGCCTCTCAACCGTTGCCTTCGTCTCGCCGTAGGGGTTTATGGGCTTGAGGGGTGCTTCCTCGTCAACGGGCACGCTCTCGGGTATACCGTAAACCGCGGCGGATGAGGAAAATATGAAGAGGTCCGTCCCGAACTCCCTCATCACCTCAAGGAGGTTAAGCGTATTTGCCACGTTGTTCCTCCAATACTTTAGGGGTTTTTTTACGCTTTCGGGGACGACTATGTAAGCGGCAAAGTGCATAACCGCGTCGGGCTTAAACTCCTCAAAGACGCTCCTCAGGAGCTTTTTGTCCGCGAGGTCACCGACGACGAGCTTCCCGTATTTTACCGCCCACCTGTTTCCCGTGGAGAGGTTGTCGTATACGAGAATCTCGTGCCCCAGCTTTCCCAGAAGCTTTACGACGTGTGAGCCTATATACCCCGCTCCTCCCGTTACGAGAACTTTCATAAGGATAATGATACTAAGAAACGGGTAAGAACTCAGTGAAAGGAATAAAATCTTCTCCCCTTTTTATTCCTTCTTTTATACGCTCCCTAACGATTTCGACGTATCCCCTTTTAAAAACGATAAAGCCATTCCCGAGAACCTTAAAGTTTTTTTCAAAAAAACCGAGAAGAGTCTCCGCCCTTTTTTTCGTGTCTTCTCTCCCGCTTTTCGTTTTCTTAAAAAGCTCCTCCTTCTTTACAACAAGATACGGGACTTCCACGAGCATATCCACATACTTCCTTTGACGCTTTGTGAACTTTCTTTCGGAAGCTTCCTTCCTATATGAAATCTTCTTAATTTGTACTCCGACCTTCATTTCCCCGAAGCTCACAAGCGTATCTATACCTTTCATATCGAGCTCAGGATTTGCTTCCAACGGTTCGGGGAAATACTCCTCCCATACGTATTGAAAGTGAAACTGGGTTAGAACGGACACCCAAGTTCTGAAAATCCTCGCCCTTAGCCCTTCCTTAACGAACTGAAGCGAGCAACCGTAGAAGTATCTTTCTATAAACTCCATAAGAGCTTCCGGGTTTTGCTTCCAATACTTATTAAAAAACTCATCGAAGTCTATAAAATCCCTTTTCTCCCAGTAGTATCCGTAAAGAAGCGGAAGAGGATTAAGGGGTTTGGGTAGGTCCTGTTCAACGGTTTTAATCTTTCTCAAATCCTCGTATTTTTTCAGGTCTATCCCTTTTAAGAATTCTTCAAACTCTTTTAATCCCTTGCTCATACAAGTTCCCCGAAGCTACAACGCGCCTTAATCTCTCCTGAGCTATTCTCACGTAATCGGGGTTAATCTCAAACCCGATGAAATCCAATCCGAGTCTTTTTGCAACTACGCACTCGGTCCCCGAGCCCGCAAAGGGAACAACAACCATACCCCCGCCCTTTGGTTTTGCGCTCAAGATTAGCTTTTCGATTAGCTCTTCCGGCTTTTGGGTGGGGTGAAGAATAACCTCGTGCCCATCGTGAAGCTTTTTATCTTTCGGTGCAAATACGCGGTCGCACGTTTTACAAAGCCCCCAGCGCTCCTTTGCTCCCGCTCCTCCCGCGAGAGCGGGAACCTTTATAACATCTCTGGGAAGCGCACCCCTCTCGTGAGCTGTATAAATAGTTTCCTTATCACCTCTACTGAAACGTCCCTTAGTAGACCTTCTCTTTTTTCCGGCTGAATTTCTAAGAAATTCCTCGGTATAAGGCTCCCGTATCTCATCACGGTTGAAAATGTAACCTTCTTTCCATGCAAGAATTATACTCTCATGACTCCTTTGCCAAAAGTGAATGCACGGGTTGTTCTTGTTGGTATAGTGCCAAATAAGCCATCTTTTGTTTAAGGGTATTCTGACAAACAAATAAGCGAGCGTTTCACTTATACCGAATATAAACAAGCTACCCGTCGGCTTTAGAACCCTTATAGCTTCGTTTATCCATTTCATAGACCACTCCACGTATTCCTCTAAGGTCCATCTTTCCCTCAAAACGCCAAAATCCTTTCCTACGTTGTAAGGAGGGTCCGCTATTATTATGTCCGCAAATGAAGAAGGGAGAGAGCGCAGTCCTTGAAGAGCATCTATTAGGTGCACACGGTTGATTTCCATATCATTGTAAAATTTAACCTATAATGAAGTTTGCGGTTTGCGTCTTTCCGGGCTCCAACTGCGATTACGACACCTACTACGTCATTAGGGACGTCCTTGAGAAGGACGTGAGTTTCGTATACTGGGACCAAACGGACCTCTCGGGTTTTGATTGCGTGATACTTCCCGGGGGTTTTTCGTTCGGGGATTATTTGCGTCCGGGGGCGCTCGCCGCGCGAACTCCCCTCGCGCAGGCGGTTTACGAGTTCGCCCAGAGGGGGAAGTTCGTCGTCGGTATATGTAACGGCTTTCAGATACTCACGGAGCTTCACCTCCTGCCCGGTGCCCTCCTTCCGAACATAAACATGCGCTTTATATGTATGCCCGTTTACTTGCGGGTTGAAAACGACACCTCACCCTTCACGCGCGAGCTTGACAAGGGGGACGTCATACGCATACCCATAGCTCACCACGACGGGAGGTATTACGTTCCGGAAAAAGAGCTCAAAGAGATGGAGCAAAGGGGGCAGATACTCCTTCGTTATTGCGACAAAAACGGGAACGTCACACCCGAATCAAACCCAAACGGCTCGGTTTCAAACATAGCGGGTGTTATGAACAAGGAGGGGAACGTTTTCGGTCTGATGCCTCACCCCGAGAGGGCATCGGAAGACATCCTCGGCTCGCACGACGGGCTCATGCTCTGGTATTCACTCCTCAGGGATTGAGGGGTTGTGATATCCTTAATTGAGTGATTAGCCCAGAGATAGTAAAGGAAGCCCTGAAGAAGAAGAAGGTAAGGAGCGAGGAAGCCTTCGGGCTTGAGTATCTGAGGTTTAACGACGACTTCAAAGACATACCGCGCGGAACCGCTATATTCAAAGACTTCGTCGTATGGGGATACCCGCATATCGGAAGGATATTCATGCTTGAGACCGGGCTCCGTGAGCAGTTTGAGGCTCCCTTCTGGGTTGAGGAAAAGGTTGACGGATACAACACGCGCATATTCAAATACGGGGACAACTACTACGCGCTCTCCCGCGGTGGGTTTATATGCCCCTTCACCACAGACCGCCTCCCGGACCTGATAGACTTGAAAATCCTTGATGAGAACCCGGAGCTTGTGATATGCGCGGAGGTAGCGGGACCCGAAAACCCGTATATAGAGGAAAGCCCTCCCTACGTGAAGGAGGACGTTCAGCTCTTCGTGTTTGACTTTATGAAGAAAAACTCACCGGAGTTTTTACCCCAAGAGGAGAAGATGAAGCTCATAGAGCGCTACAACTTACCCCACGTTGAGATTGTGGGAAGGTTCACCTCCTCCGAAGAGGACGTAAAGAAGATAAAGGAGATACTCAGGAGATACGACGAGGAGGGAAGGGAAGGCGTGGTCTTCAAGGAGGACAGCCCGAGGAACAAACGCGCGAAATACATAACGAGCTACGCAAACCTCATGGACATAAAGGTAAACGCAAAGAATATGCTTCAACTCCCGCCCGAATACTACACGAACCGAATACTGAGACTCGTCCTTTTCATGCTTGAGGAAGGCATACAGAGAACGGAGCACCTTTACGAGGAACTCGGGAGAGCCTTCATAGACGGACTCTTTGAAGCCATAGAGCAGTATCAGAAGGAGCACAAGGTTTACAGAACCTTCTCCTGCAGGTTCAGGAAAAAGGAGAACGCCCTCGCCCTCCTTGAACTTCTCTCAAAGACATCAAAGCACATACAGGTCAAGGAGAGAAAGCTTGAGCAGGAGGGCGACTACTGGCGCCTTGAGTTTGACAAGATATACCTGAACATGACCGGGCTCCTTGGGCACCTTTTGAGCGGTGGTATCGTATACGACTGAAGATATATATATGAGTATGGTTGAGGTTAGATACTTTTCAATTTTGAGGGAGAAATTGGGAAAGGATTCCGAGACGCTCCCCTTTGAGGGGAGCGTAAGGGAACTTAAGGAAAAACTAAAGGAGCGCTACCCGAACGCAGAAAAACTCATAGACGCGGTGAGGGTTGCGGTAAACGAGGAATACGTCAACGATGATTATAAAATATCACAAGGTGATAGGGTTGCCCTAATCCCTCCCGTAAGCGGTGGTTGATACCCGTTCGGAGGTGGTGCGATGGAAGACATCTACGTAGGTAATTATCTCGTAAAGGGAGACAGATACTACACAAAGGAGCACGAGTGGGTTTTGGTAAAAAACGGGCTTGCTCAGGTCGGCATCACCGACTACGCCCAGAAGCAACTGGGTGATGTCGTCTACGTTGACCTCCCCGAAAAAGGTAAGGAGGTGGAAGCGGGTGATACGCTCGCAAACATAGAGTCGGTGAAGAACGTGGCTCCCGTTTATGCGCCCGTGACGGGGACCGTCGTTGAGGTGAACGAAGACCTAAAGGAGGAACCCTCGCTCATAAACGACGACCCCTACGATGCGGGCTACATAGCCATACTTGAGATGAAAGACCCGACGGAGATAGAAGACCTCATGACCGCTCAGGACTACGCGGATTACCTTCGGGAGATAGTAGAGGAGGAGCAGGAGGAAGAGCTTGAGGAAAAGGAACAAGAGGAGGAGCTTGAGAACTTCATAGAAGACCTATACGAAAGGGCGGAAGACGAGCCCCCGCTTGACGAGGAGGAGCGTTGAGCTACATCCCCCACTCGGAGGAAGAAATAAGGGAGATACTCCGCGGGCTCGGGCTTTCCGAGCTTAAAGACCTCTTTTCCCACATACCGCCCGAGCTGTTCGCGGACGCCTTTGACCTCCCGAAACCCCGCTCCGAGGAGGAGCTGAGGAGATACTTTGAGGAGCACGCGAAGGGGATAAAGCTTCCCCTCTCTTTCCTCGGTGCGGGCGCATACGACAGGGTGATACCTTCGGTGATTTGGCAAATCCTTGAAAGGGGGGAGTTTCTTACACCATACACACCATACCAACCCGAGGCGTCTCAGGGAACACTTCAGGCTCTCTTTGAGTATCAGAGCGTTATAGCACAGCTCACGGGCATGGACGTTGCAAACGCGTCTATGTATGACGGCGCCTCCGCCACCGCGGAAGCGGTCCTCATGGCGAGAAATATAAAACAAAAAGGGAAGAGGGTTATCCTTTCACGCGCCCTTCACCCCCTTTACCGCGCGGTCGTGAGGACATACCTGAGGGGCTACTCGGACGAGATTGAGGAAATCCCCTTTACTTCGGAGGGAACAACCGACCTGAACATTCTCAGGGATACTCTGAAAAAGGGGGATGCTCACGCCCTCGTGGTTCAATACCCCAACTTCTTCGGTGTGATTGAACCCCTTGAGGAGATAGGAAAGCTCGCAAAGGAGTATGAGGTTCCCTTTGTCGTCGTCGCGGACCCCGTCGCCCTTGCCCTCCTGAAGCCTCCCGCCCACTTCGGTGCGGACATAGTGGTAGGCGAGGCTCAACAGCTCGGCGTTCCCCTCTCGTTCGGGGGTCCTTACGCGGGCTTTTTTGCAACGAGGCGCGAGTATGTGAGGAAGATGCCCGGCAGGCTCGTGGGGATGACGAAGGACGCGCGCGGGAAGCGCGCCTTTTGCCTCGTTCTCCAAACGCGCGAGCAACACATAAGACGCGAGCGCGCGACCTCAAATATATGCACGAGCCAGACCCTAATCGCTATAGCCAACCTCCTTTACATCGCTCTGCTCGGAAAGGAAGGGCTAAAGGAGGTAGCTGTTCAGAGTCTCTCAAAGGCTCACTTCCTCAAGCGTGAGCTCATAAGGAGGGGTTTTGAGGAACTCTTTTCGGGCGCTCACCTTTGGGAGTTTGCCCTCCGACACCCGAGGGCTGAAGAGATTTACGAAAAGCTCCTCGGGAGGGACGTCGTTTTCGGGCTTCCGCTTTCTCGCTTTTACCCAGAGCTGAAGGGAAGCTTACTCCTCGCGGTTACGGAAAAAAGAACACGTGAGGAGATGGAGAGGGTCTTATCGCTCGTGGATGAGCTTCTTTAAGGTCTCTTCCATGCGCTTTGTGTGAGTGCCCCTCCAAAAGAGTGAACCGCAAGAGGGGCAAATCGTGAAATCGCTCCCCTCCCTGTATACACCCTCCGGGACGAGTCCCTTTACCTCCTCCTTTTTTAGCTTCTTGAGGGGTGTGTTGCAGTGCGCGCACACGTTCAGTTTCAGCTCCGGCTTTAGTGAGAGTGTAATGAGGAGGGTTCTGAGCTGGGCGTGAAAGTCGTGTCTCGGAACCAAAACAACGGGCATACGGAGTTTTTTAAGTCTATCGTGCCATCTTCTTGAGGTCGTTACGAAGACCGCGTCGGGGCTAATCTTTGAGAGACTGACCTCCCCCTTTATGGTATACGCTTGGTATCCGAGGAATCTTAACCACCTCGCGAGTTTCGCGAGGTTCTCCTCTAAGAAAAATTTCATATAATATAAATTTCTCACTCCCGCACGGAGGTAAGGGATTGTTCAAGGTTCTGATTACGGACCCCATAGCACCGGAAGGCATAGAGATACTCAAGAGGGACCCCGATGTTGAGGTCGTCAACGAGCCCGAGATTCCATACGAGAAGCTCCTTGAGATAATACCCGAGTTTGACGCGATAATAACGCGAAGCAGAACCCCCGTTACGAAGGAACTCCTTGAGAGGGCAAAAAAGTTAAAGGTTGTGGGAAGGGCTGGTGTCGGGGTTGACAACGTTGATATAGAAGAGGCGACAAAGAGGGGAATACTCGTCGTAAACACGCCCGGCGCGAACACGATAGGGGCGACCGAACTTACCCTTATGCACATGCTCACGATAATGAGAAACGGGCACAAGGCTCACGAGAACGTTCTCTCCTACAGGTGGGACAGGAAGAAGTTTATGGGTGAGGAGCTATACGGAAAAACCCTCGGTATCATAGGTCTCGGTAATATAGGCTCGCAGGTAGCCCTGAGGGCTAAAGCTTTCGGTATGAAGGTTCTCGCATACGACCCCTACATACCGAGGGAAAAGGCGGACAGACTCGGGGTCAAGCTGGTTGAGAACCTCCACGATATGCTGAAGGAGATAGACGTCCTGACTATTCACGCCCCGCTCACGCACGAGACAAAGGACATGATAAGCGAGAGGGAGTTTGAGCTTATGAAGGACGGGGTGTATATAGTGAACTGCGCACGGGGAGGGATAATAAACGAGGACGCCCTTATAAGGTATATGGAGAAGGGAAAGGTCAGGGGTGTGGCTCTTGACGTTTTCTCAAAGGAGCCACCGCCTCCCGAATTCGTTGACCGCCTTAAGGCGCTCTCCGACAAGGTAAACGTATCTTTGAGCCCACACATAGGTGCGAACACATACGAGTCCCAGAGGAACGTTGCGGTAATCGTAGCTCAGCAAGTTCTGAAGGCTTTGAAGGGTCAAACGGTTGAGTATGCGGTGAACGCTCCTTTCCCCGACCTTTCCGTCCTTACGCTCATAAAGCCCTTTTTGGACCTCGCGGAGAAGCTCGGGAAGTTCCTCGTCCAGTGGGCGGACGAGGGTATACGCGAGGTTCACATAGAGGTGAGGGGTGACATAGCGGAGCACTTTCAGCCGATATCTTCCGCGGTTCTTAAGGGTATACTTGAGGAGGTCGTTGACTTCCCCGTCAATATCATAAACGCCTTTTACGTGGCAAAGGACAGGGGTATAAAGGTTGAGGAGCTCTCCTCGGAGGATACCCCCGACTTTAAGCACTACATAAAGGTGGTGGCGCGTTCGGACGGCAAGGAGAAAGTGGTCGCGGGAACGGTCTTTGAGGGACAGATGCCCCGTATAACGGAGATAGACCGCTACAAGGTTGATATAGAACCCGAGGGTATCCTTCTCGTCTTTGAGAATAAGGACGTTCCGGGAGTGATAGGGAAGCTCGGCTCCATCCTCGGAAGGGCGAACATAAACATAGCGGGTTTCAGACTCGGGAGGGAGAAAAAGGGCGGTATAGCTATAGGCATATTGAACCTTGACGACCCGATACCCCCCGAGGTTCTTGAGGAGATAAAGCGCATACCGGAGATACTGTTTGTGAAGCAGATAGTGTTGTGATTACCTCTTCCTGCTCACGACGTATTTCGCGAGAATGAAAAAGGCGAGTGTCCCGAGGGTAAGGATAAGCGACGCAGCCCATGCTTTCCTGTGCCAGTCTTCGTATGGTCCGAGTGCGTATATAAATATCGTCACCGTAAGCGTAGCCATGGGTTCAAATACGTTGTAAGTTGTGAAGTTGTTGTTAAAGGAGGTAAAAAGGAGGGGGGCGGTTTCTCCCGTTATGCGCGCAACCCCTAAGATAACACCCGTAAGGATTCCCCTCTTCGCCGCGACGAGTGAAACGTCCTTTATCACCTGCCACCTGAATGCTCCGAGGGCGTATGCGGCTTCCCTCAAGGAGTCCGGGACAAGCTTCAGTATCTGGGCGGTGGTTATCGCGATTACGGGAAGCATCAGGAGAGCCAAAGCGACGGAACCGCTCAGTCCGAAAAAGTGCCCGACGGGCTTGACGAGAATCGCGTAAACAACCGTTCCGACGATTATAGAAGGTAGGCTCACGAGGCTGTCGGTCATACTCCTCAGGAACTCCGCGAACCTGCTGAAACGCCCGTACTCGGTGAAAAAGACACCCGCAGCTATCCCGATTGGGACACCCATGAGCGTCGCGAGGCTCGTTATTATGATATGACCGACGAAGGCGTGTCTCAGACCGCCTCCTTCCTCACCCGGCGGAGCCGGGTCTTCAAGAATCAATTCCGGACTTATATACTGAAAGCCCTTTGAGAACACGTCTATGAGTATCCAAAAGAGCCAGAAAATCCCGTATAGAGCGGTAAGGAAGGACAAAAACAAAACGAACGCGCTCTTTACCTTCCTTACCTTTATGCTCCTCTCTAAATCCCTGTGACCTTCCATCTCTTTTCCAGCCTCTTGAAGATGAAGAATTTACTAAAGACCAAGAGCATAAACGACATCACGAAAAGTATGAGCGCGAGGAAGTAAAGGGATGAAAGATAAAGGTCCGTGTCCGCTTCCGTGAACTCGTTCGCTATCGTGACCGTTATCGTGGTGAACTGGTCAAGTAGGCTTTTTGGTATCTGGTGGACGTTCCCGGTCAGGAAGGCGACCGCCATCGTCTCCCCGAGAGCCCTCCCTACCGAGAGTATAGCACCCCCGACGATACCCGGAAAGGCGTAGGGAATAACGACGTCCTTTATTACCTCCCATTTGGTGGCACCCATACCGTAGCCCGCTTCCTTAAGGAGCTGGGGTGTCATCTCAAACGCGTCCTTAACTATCGTAGCCATGAAGGGGATAATCATTATGGAGAGAACCAGGGAAGAGGTCAGGACGTCTATACCCGTCGGAACACCGTCAACGAGACGCCAAAGGACGGGAACGTCCATAAGCATCTCCTGCAAAAATGGCTCCACCTTTTCCGCCATGACCGGTGAAAGGACGAAAAAGCCCCACATCCCGTATATGATGCTCGGTATAGCACCGAGGAGTTCAACCGCTGTGGTAAAGACGGGTTTCAGGGGCTTTGGGCTCAGCTCCGTTATGAATATGGCTACGCCTATGCACACGGGTATTGCTATCGCGGAAGCTATAAAGGTTGATATGATTGTTCCGACTATCGCGGGAAGTCCCCCGAAAAGCTCCCTCACGGGGTCCCACACGTCCGAGAGTATAAAACCGAGAACCCCGAACCTCTCTATTGCGAGGAGGGACTCCTTCAGAAGGGAAGAGCCGATGATGAGAGGGTATAAAAGCCCGAGAAAGAGTGCGGTAGAGGCGAGCGCGAGAAAGACAATTCGGTCTATGATACGGTCTTTCCTTCGTGAGACCTTTTTATCAATACCATCCATGCTTCTTCCAGTATTCCCTTACGAGGTTCTTCACTTCCTCGGGCAGAGGAACGTAGTGTAGCTCTAAAGCTATTTTATCACCTTTACGAAATGCCCAATCAAAGAACTTAACGACCTCACGGTTTATCTCCTTCCTGTCCTCGTCCTTCGCGAGGAGGACAAACGTAGCACCCGTCACCGGGTAAGCCTTCTCCCCCGGTTGCCACGTCAGAACCTCGTAAAAGTCCTTCTCCGGGTCCCAATTCGCGTTTTTCGCCGCCTCCTTGAATGTCTCAACGGAGGGTTTCACAAACTTCCCTTCCCTGTTTTCAAGCCAAGCGACCTGAAGGTTGTTCTGAACCGCGTAAGCGTATTCAACGTAACCGATAGCTCCCCTCACGCGCTTTAGGTAATTGGCTACACCCTCGTTGCCCTTGGCGCCTATACCCGTGGGCCACCTGACAGCCTTCCCGTAGCCGACCTTTTCCCTCCACTCGGGGCACGCCTTTGAGAGGTAGTTGGTGAAAATCCAAGTCGTTCCGGAGCCGTCGCTTCTCCTTATCACCGCTATCCTGCGCTTCGGGAGCTTCACGTGGGGATTGTCCTTTTGTATGATTGGGTCGTTCCAGTAGCGAATCTTTCCGAGGAATATACCGCAAACCGCCTCCGCGGACAGACGTAGCTCATCAACACCCTTTAAGTTGTAAGCTACCGCGACACCGCCTATTACGGTGGGAAACTGGGCGAGGTTATACTTCCTCGTCTTTTCGGGCTCAAGGGGTGCGTCCGTCGCCCCGAAATCAACCGTCCTGTTTATTATCTGCCTTATACCCCCTCCCGAGCCTATTGATTGGTAGTTTACTTTTATACCCGTCTCCTTGTAGTATTCCGCAGCCCACTTCCAGTAAAGGGGTGCGGGAAATGTCGCGCCCGCTCCGTTTATGACCTTCTCCTTTGCAAAGAGCAAAAGAGGGAGGGACAAAAGACCCACCACAAAAGTCCTTCTCTTCATCTCCTTACCTCCCACTTAGTATTTTTAAGCAAAATTGTTAAGATTTCGTTAAGCGGGCGGGGAGCCTTTAAAATGTTCTTATGAGATGGAAACAAAGCCAAAGAGGGGCGTAAAGATAGACATACAGAACCTAAACTTCTACTACGGTAGCGTTCACATCCTAAAAGACATAACCTTCCCCGTTTACGAGAAAAAGATAGTAGCGATAATAGGACCCTCCGGGTGCGGTAAGACCACACTCCTGAGGTGTCTCAACCGTATGCACGACCTGTATGAGGGGGCGAGATACGAAGGGAAGGCTATACTGTATCCGGACGGGATAAACCTCGTCGGAAAGGACGTTGACCCTATACTCGTTCGGATGCGCATAGGGATGGTTTTCCAAAAACCGAACCCCTTCCCCAAGTCCATATACGAGAACGTAGCCTACGGGCTAAAGCTCAGGGGTATAAAGAAAAAGGAGATACTTGATAAGCTCGTTGAGAAAGCCTTGAGGGACGCTGCGCTCTGGGACGAGGTGAAGGACCGCCTCCACGAAAACGCCTACTCGCTCTCGGGAGGGCAACAACAGCGCCTCTGCATAGCGAGGGCTATAGCACCCGAGCCCGAGGTTTTGCTCCTTGACGAGCCGACCTCCGCGCTTGACCCCATATCAACCGCAAAGATAGAGGAGCTCCTTGAGGAGCTGAGGAAGAAGCTAACGATAGTTATAGTGACGCACAACATGCAACAGGCGGCTCGCATATCGGACTTCACCGCGTTTATGTATATGGGCGAACTCATAGAATTCGGACCCACCGAGAAGATATTTACAAAACCTGAGAAGAAGTTGACAGAGGATTACATAACCGGGCGCTTCGGCTAAAGGAGGAAACCCATGCAGATAATGGACCCCGAAAAGATGAAACGCCTCCTTGAGAAGGCAAAACAAAAGGGATGGATAAGCGACGAAAAGGCGGAGATACGCTTCGTCCTCCTTGACCTAAAACCAAAGTGGATGAAGTGCAGGAGAACCAAAAGACTCGTCTTTCAGTTTCACCTCTTGGGAGACGGGGAAAACAAAACCCTGTGCGGGAAGGAGCTTGAGGAGTATCAGGTTCTACCGGAGAGGCAGGAAAACCTCGTCATAACGCAGGTAAACATGATGCTCGGCGGGCTCGGTGTTTTGGTCTTTTTTGACCTTTGTCCGGAATGCTTCGGGAACGTAAACAGGTGCGAACCCCTGAAGGAAGAAAAGAAGGGATAACACTATAATCTACATAAAGCCCAAGGAGGTGGGAAACGGATGTTCAGGACTTACCTCTTTTTACACCTCTTTTTTGCCATAGTTTGGATAGGCGGTATGTTCTTCAGCCTTCTCGCACTTCACCCCGCCCTTCGCTCCGCGGACGAAAACTGCAGGAAGCAAGTAGCGCAAAAAGCGCTCGGCAGGTTCTTCTGGGCTGTGTGGGTATCTATCGTCGTTCTTTTCATCACGGGCATGGCTCTGTGGCATAAATTCAGACCCGACTTTTCACAAAACCCCCTCTTTCACTTCAAACTCCTCCTCTTCGCCATAATGGTCTTGAACTTCCTCTACATACACGCCTTTTTATACCGCAAGAGGCTCACGGACCAGATACCCCTCTTCATCGGTATTAACCTCGTTCTCGGGACGCTCATAGTGATGATAATCACCTACATAAGGTAATGGAGATAGACACACTCGCGAAATTAAAGACCACGCCCGAGTTTAAGCTCCTCTTTTCGCTTTTCCTCGGTTTCATAATCGGTCTTGAGAGGGAACTGAGGGCGAAGTTTGGGCACGACCTCTTTGCGGGTGTAAGAACCTTTCCCCTCATCTCGGTTCTCGGGACCGTAAGCGGGCTCGCTTTCGTTCTGAAAGGTTCCGAGTCCCTCTTAGCCCTTTCGTTCCTCGCCCTTTCCCTTCTTGCCACATTGAGCTACTGGAAGGACAAAAGCATAGGCATAACGACGGAGGTCGCAGCGCTCATTACCTTCCTCATCGGTGTATTCGTTGCGTTCGGTGAGTATTACCTTTCAACCCTCCTCACGATAATAACGACCTTCCTCTTGGTTCTCAGGAAAAGACTTGAGAGCCTTGCAAAGCGCCTTGAAGAGGAAGACATCATAGCGATACTCAAATTCTTCACCCTCTCCGCGGTCATACTCCCGATAGTCCCCGACAGGGAACTCCTTCCCGGTTTCAACCCCGCGGAGGTCTGGAAGTTTGTGATACTCGTCTCAACGGTTGATTTCCTCGCATACTTCCTGCTCAAATACAAAGGGGCTCAAAGTCTCATAATTACCGCCCTCGTGGGCGGTCTTGCATCAAGCACCGCGGTAACGGTAGCCTACTCGGACATATCAAGGAAGCTACCCCAGTATTCCGCCTTTCTCTTTTTTGCTTCAATACTCGCTTGGGAGGTAATGTTCCTTCGCCTCCTCTTTTACTCAACCGTAGTTTTTAAGGGACTCTTCTGGCACACCTTCAAGACACTCTTTCCCTACTTTTTCGTCCTTTTTCTTTTTGCCCTCGCGGTTTACGCAAAAACCAAAAGGGAAGACCCCCGCCAAAGGAGCGTAAGCCTAAAAAACCCCTACAGCCTTTCCCAAGCCCTCACCTTCGGACTCATATACTCCGCCATAAGCGTAGCGTCAAGATACCTTCAAGAGAGCTTCGGTGACGCGGGTATATACGTCCTTAGCTTCCTTTCGGGGCTCGTTGACGTTGACGCGATAACCCTCCTCCTTGCCCGTCTCGCAAAGGAAGGAAGCATAACCCAAGACGTAGCAGCTCTCGGTATATTCCTCGCCGCGTCATCAAACAACCTATTTAAGTCCGCATACGCGGTGCTCTTCGGTGCGGGAGCGATGAGGACGCTCTTCGGTATCGTCTTTCTCATCACACTCGCTTACCTCCTCTTAACACTCTTCTTTCTACTCTCGTAGAGAGATTACACATAATCTCATAGGGGATGGTTCCCGCATCGCGCGAAAGCGCGCTGAAACTCCTCTCCTCGTTAACTATATCAACCCAGTCCCCCACCCTCGCGTCGCAATCTCCCAGCTCAACTATCGTCATATCCATCGTTATATTCCCCAAGATTGGGAGCTTTTTCCCCTTAAAGAGGAGATAACCCTTGTTTGAGAGACTCTTCATAAGACCGTCCGCATACCCGAAGGCTACGACACCTATACGCGTCCTTTTCTTCGTTCTGTAAGTTCCCCCGTAGGATATAGGGAAGCCCTCCGGAACCTCCTTAACGGAGATTAAACGCGCTTTTAGTCTGAGTGCGGGTTTTAAATCAATAGGGTAATCCCTGAGTGGTTTTTCCCCGTATATCGCAAGACCAACCCTCACGTGCGTAGTGAACGGGACCCTGTATACGAGACCCGCGGAGCTCTCCATGTGAACCTTCTCAAGCTTCCCGTAAAGCTCAACAATCTTCTCAAATTCCCTTATCTGCTTGAGTGAGAACTCCCTGTTTGCGGGGCTGGAAAGGTGAGACATAACACCCGCAACCCTATCGTCCCTTATAACCTTACCCAAGAAACCGAGCCTCCCCATACCCGTGTCGTATTTGACGTGAAAGGGTATATCATGCCCCTTGAGAGCCTCAAGGTGAGCGTCGTCCGAAACAACTGGCACAAGCCCGTATTCCTTTATCAGCGGAACCTCTTCCTTGAGGACACCTCCCAGTATCAAGATTTCCTTTTTTATACCCTCACTTCTGAGTTTTACACCTTCCTCCGCGCAAGCGACCGCAAAACTATCAACGTATTTCATAGGTTCAAGTATCTTAGCGATGAGGGACGCGCCGACCCCGTAGGCGTCCGCCTTTACGACAGCTATTATCTTCTTTTTACTGAACTCATAAATCTTTCTCACATTTTCTCCGATACGCTCCTCATCTATCTCAAGAACCGCCCTTTTCATATTGGGAAGTATTTTAAAATTTTCGTATGGACCAAAAGAGCATCACCCTTGAACTTATAAAGAAACACATGAGCAGACTCCACCAGCTCGGAGAAAAGGAGAAGGTCCGTGAGCTTATGCTCCTCCTCCGACTCGTTTACCCCCTGCTTGCGGACACAAAGGGAAGTCAAATACTTGAGCTCTACACGCGACTGAAGACCGAACCCGAGAAAGCGCTTAAGGAAGCGGAGGAGTTTATAAAAAGCCTTGAAGCCTCACTTAGTGTTTAATTTTCTAAAAAGAGTGTTTATAATAAATCAATAGGTAGAATTCTCCAAAACGGGAGGTGGACAGGTATGAAGAAACTACTAATACTGGGAGTTGTAAGCACCGCGTTCCTCGCGGGATGTAGCCAAAAGGCTCTTGAGGACCCCTGTAAGGATAAGAACGCAGCCCTCTCAAAATACCTTCTTGACAAGTGCTACGGACACTACTTTGAACAGATAGAAGTCAACAAGGAAAACATAGAAAAGCTCAACGCAAGGGTCGCGAAGGTTGAGACGGACCTTGACGAGCTGAGGAAGGAAGTAGAAGAAATAAGGGCTGAGGTTGACAAGCTCAAGATAACCGGAAAAGAGCAAGTCAGGGTATACTTTGATACCGGAAAGTTCACCCTCAGGAGTGACGCAAAAGAAACCCTCAACGAGCTCGTGGAAGCTGTAAGGGACAAGGACATAAAGAAGGTCATAGTCGTAGGATACGCGGACCCGAGGGGTTCTAGCGGGTTTAACTTTGAGCTCTCCATGAAGAGGGCTCAAAACGTAGCCGCTTACCTCATAAAGAACGGCATGCCCGTTGAAAAGGTAAGGATAGCCGCATACGGTGAGGAGCTCGCGGAACTCATAGGTGAGTCCTACCCCGAACAAAGGGCGGTTGACGTCATCGTCCTTTACTGATTGAGTTTCTCCTTCACCGCGCGGGGGTCCG
>JAADEK010000002.1 GCA_013153455.1 Aquificota bacterium | reverse complement strand
CTTGGGCTATCTTCTTGAGGGAGGGTCCTACTGTGTCCGCGGTGGGTTGGTGGCAGGAACCGCATCCCTTTTGCTGGAATATAGCCTTACCCTTGTTGGGGTCTCCCGCTCCGGTAGCCTTTGCTACCGCTTCCTTTGCTTCCTCTACCTTCTTCTCAACTTTCTCCTTTACCTCTTGAGCCTTTTGCTTTGCTTCTTCAACCTTTTGGGTTACTTGCTCCTTCAGACCTTCGGGCTTGGTCTCCTGAGCTTTTTGCTCCGCCTGCTTTGCTACCTCTTCGGTCTTAGGAGCTTGGGCTTCTTGCTTTGGTTGCTCGCAGGCAATGAGACCAAAGAGCAGTCCGCTGAGAAGCAGATACTTCTTCATCGTTTACCTCCCTTTTTTTTCATATTTTAAACTGAAGAGCGCTCAGTATGTGCTCTTCTTTTATGCCTTCGCTTCCCTCAAGGTCCGCTATCGTCCTTGATACCTTAAGCAGCTTGTAATAGGAGCGGGCGGAAAGGCGGAGGTTCCGAAGTGCGCTCTCAAGGGTTCTTTTTGCGTCCGCGCTGAGGAGTTCAAGGACGAACTTCTCAACCTGCTCGTTCGTGAGGCGGGCGTTCAGTGCTCCTCGCTCTTTTTGTATGAGGTATGCCCTCCTTACGCGCTCCCGAACCTCCTTTATACTTTCGGACGCAAGGGGCGAGAGAAGCTCGTCCGCGCTCGGTGGGTTGACCCACACTTTCAGGTCTATGCGGTCCAGTATTGGCTCGGATATTTTTCTTTCGTAGTTCCTGATTTGGGAGGGAGAGCAGACGCACTCTTTGTGAGGGTTTTTGTGGTTTCCGCAGGGGCACGGGTTTGCGGTCCCGACGAGGACAAACGAAGCGGGGAAGCTCACGCTGTAGCCCGCCCTGCTCACGTGAACCTTTCCCTCCTCAAGGGGCTGACGGAGGGCTTCAAGAGCCTTTCTTGAGAACTCGGGCATCTCGTCAAGGAGTAAAAATCCCCTGTGAGCGAGGGAAACCGCACCGGGTCTCGGCGGATTCCCACCCCCGATTAGGGCAACGTCGGACGCGGTGTGATGGGGTGAGATGAGGGGGCGTTCCGTTACGAGGGAGCTCTCAAGGAGTCCCGCGACGCTGTATACCTGAGAAACCTCAAGGATTTCCTCCTCGTCCATGGGTGGCGCTATATAGCTTGTGCGCTTTGCGAGGAGCGTCTTTCCCGCGCCCGGGGGTCCGACGAGGAGGAGGTGGTGAAAGCCGGAAGCGCAAATCTCAAGAGCTTTCTTTGCGAGGAGTTGACCCTTTACGCTTATTACCTCCTCCGGAGGTTTTGTCTCCCTTCTTGGTTCCTCCTTCAGGGGCTTTTTCTTGAGCTTTCCGGTGAGGAACGAAATCACCTCCTTCAGGTGGGAGAATGTGTAGACAGTGATTCCGGGAACGAGGGCGCCTTCACCCGCGTTCTGTTCCGGGATTATGAACCTCCCGAAGCCCTCCCTCTTTAGGGCGAGGAGGACGGGAAGGACGCCGTTCGTCCTTTTTAGTTCTCCGCTGAGGGACAGCTCACCGAGGACTACAAAGTCAAATGAGGGGAGCTTTCCCTGCGCGATGAGGAGCGAAAGGGCTACGGGGAGGTCGTAAAGGGTTCCGAATTTCTTCCTATCCGAGGGGGAGAGGTTTACGGTTATGCGCCTTTGGGGCAGGGGAAAGCCCGAGTTCTTGAGTGCGCTCCTCACGCGCTCCTTTGCTTCCTTTACGGTGTTGTCGGGAAGTCCGACGATGTTAAACGAAGGGAGTCCGCTTGATACGTCCGCCTGAACCTCAACGGGAAAGCCCTCCGTTCCCCAAATCCCTCCCGTGTATACCCTCCCCAGCATTAAAATTAAATTTTAGTGGATAAGGTTCTTGAGCTCGCAAAGAGACTCGGGGCAAAGCTCAAACAAACCCACACCTCTTGGGTTCTCCTCCTTGATGACGTCGTCTACAAGATAAAGAAGCCCGTAAACTTTGGTTTCCTTGATTACTCAACGCCTCAAAAGAGAAAGGAGATGTGCGAGAGGGAGGTCCTCCTCAACAGGCGTCTTTGCCCCTCGGTTTACCTCGGTGTCGTTCCCGTGAGCGAGAGGGAGGGAAGGCTCGTCCTTGAGAGCGACGAGAACGTCGTTGATTGGGCTGTGAAGATGAAGAGGATTCCCGACGAGAGCATACTCTCAAACCGTCTTGAAAGGGTAAAGGAGGAGGATATAAGGCGGGTTGCGAGGAGGGTAGCCCGGTTCCACGAGGAGGCGAGGAGGGCGGACGAGTTCGGGAAGCTGAGCGTGATGAAGTTTAACACCGACGAGAATTTTTCCCAAACGGAGAGGTTCGTCGGGGAGACGATAAGTCGGGAAGACTACGAGTTTATAAAGGAAAGGACGAACGGGTTTTACGAAAGGCACGGGGATATCTTTGAAAAGAGGATAAAAGAAGGGAAGGTAAGGGACGGGCACGGGGATATCAGGCTTGAGCACGTCGCTTTTTTGGGAGATGAGGTTTGTATCTTTGACTGTATAGAGTTCAACGAGAGGTTTCGTTGCGGGGACGTTCTGAACGATATGTGTTTCTTGTCAACGGAGCTTGAGTTCCTCGGGAAGGATAACCTCGCGAGGGCATACGAGGAGGAATACGTAAGGCAAACGCAAGACAAAGACGCAAGGCTTTTACTTCCCTTCTTCAAGTGCTACAGGGCTTACGTGAGGGGAAAGGTTCACTCCTTTATGCTTGAAGACCCATCAATCGGTGAGGAGGAAAAAAGAGAAGCAAAAGAGAAGGCTCGGGGATACTTTCGCCTCGCGAGGCGCTACGCGGAGGGGATTCCTTGAGGGTTTTGATAACGAGGGAGGAAAATGACGCAAAGAGGGACGCGGAGCTCTTCAAGAGGGCGGGTCTTGAGCCGGTTTTGCTCCCGCTCATAAGGAGCAGGGCGCTTGATTTTGAACCTCCGAGGGGTAGATACGACTACGTTGTTTTTCAGAGCAGGAGGGCGGTGAGGTTCTTCCTTGAGCGCTCCCGCATCCCGGAGGGTGCGCTCATCGTCGCGGTCGGGAAGAAGACCGCCCTTGAGCTAAAGAGGTTCGGGCACGGTGCGGATTTGGTTCCGGAGGAAGAGAGCGCGCGGGGTCTTCTTCGTCTCTTTGAGGGACTAAAGAGGGGAAGGGTCTTGGTTCCGCGCTCAAGGATAGGAAGGAAGGAGCTTTCGGAGGGTCTTTCGGGTATGGGTTTCTTTGTTGAGGAGCTGGAGGTTTACACGGTTGAGGAGGTTCTTTACGAAAGGGGGGAGCTTGAGGGGGCGCTCCGCTCGGACGTCGCTCTTTTTTACAGTCCGTCCGCGGTGAGCGCCTTTTTTGCAAACTTGCAAAAAAACGGTATACCCCTTCGGGCGCTCGGGCTTTCGTTTGTCGCCATAGGAAAAACTACAAAGGAAGCACTCCTTGAGAGGGGGGTAGGGGAGGTTTTGGTTTCGCGCTCGCCCTCAAGCGAGAACGTTCTTGAGCTTTTGCTCCGTTTGGCACGCTCTTTGCAATAGTATGGGCGGTATGAGGAGAGAAAGGACGCTCAGGGTCCCCCTCAGGTTCAAGGGAAAGGGTATACACACGGGAGAAAAGAGCACGATAATACTACACCCCGAAGAGCGAGGGACCGGTGTGAGGTTTTTTAAGGAGGGTGTCTTTATTCCCGCTCATTACGACTTTGTCGTGAACACGAATCACTCAACGGACCTCGGGAAGGAGGGGGTTGTTATAAAGACGGTTGAGCACCTGCTCGGTGTTTTGCACCTCCTTGAGGTTACGAACCTTACGGTTGAGGTTATAGGGGGTGAGATTCCTATACTTGATGGGAGCGGGAGCGAGCTTTACCGCGCGATAAGGGAAGAGCTCGCGGAGCAGGACGGGGAGATAGATTACTTTGTGGTTGATGGGGTTGTTGAGATAAGGAACGGGCGCTCGTTTATAAGGGCTTGCCCTTCGGAGACGCTTGAGATTACGTATGAGGGGGAGTTTGATAACTTCCTCGGAAAGAGGCGCTTTACGTTCCACAAGGGGAGGGACGAGGAAATCGTATACGCGAGGACGTTTTGCTTTGATTGGGAGATAGAGCACATAAGGAAAGCGGGTCTGGGGAGGGGAGGAAGTCTTGAGAATACGCTCGTCCTCGGGAAGGACGGTGTATACAACCCGGAGGGTATGAGGTGGGAGGATGAGCCCGTGAGGCATAAGGTTTTTGATATAGTCGGGGATTTGTATCTTTTGGGTAAGCCGGTTCGGGGGAGGTTTTTCTCGTTTCGCGGGGGACACGCTCTTAACTACAGGCTCGTTAGGGAGTTGGGGAGGAAAAAGGGGGTAAGGCTCACCGCGTTAGGGTCTGAGGAGAAGGTATAGGACGCGGAACTTCTCCTTCCTTCCGGAGAGGAGTTTCAGTATTTTTGTCCTCGTCAGGTTTTCCTTCTTGCCTTCGTAGTTTGAGGTTCCCGTGTAGTGGAAGAATTTCACGAGCTCCCACCCGAGGAAGGGTATGTCTATGTCGCGTATCTCGTAGCGCTCGGGTTCAAAGAGTGAGATTATCTCCTCCGCCTTCGGGAAGGGGAATGAAGAGAAGCTAAGGCTCCCCTCAACGGGCAGGGCTAAGCCGACCCCTTTTCGCGCTACCCTGAGGGCTTCGGGTATGGTTTTCCTCCAGTCGGTCCAGTGGAGTGAGAAGTTGCTAAGGACGTAGTCAAAGGAGCGGGAAGAGAAGGGGAGACTGTGCGCATCCCCGAGAACAGCGTTCCCGAATCGTTCTTTGTAGAGCAGAAGCATGTCTTTGCTTATGTCAAGTCCTACAACCTTTCCCTTTACGTGTTGTGAGACAAATCCAGTCCCGCAACCGAGGTCAAGGATGAGTCCGCGCGGTTTTGTGAACTCAACGAGCAGGCGCGCGGACAGTTTCTGGGGCAGAGCCCACTTTTCATAAGTTTTTACCGCTCTTGAGAATTGCTTGCCTAAGGTGTTCCTCATTTTTAACCGGTAGGTGTCCACCGCCCAGAAGAATTAATTTAGGGTTTTTTAGGAGTTGGCGGAGTTTGAAGGCTTCCGCGGGGGGTGTTATGGGGTCAAGGACTCCGTGGATGATGTATGTTTCTTTTTTCACGCCCGTAAGGGCGTCATACAACTTTAAATTTATAAAGTCTTCAAGGAGTTTCATTCCGCTTTCGGGGTCAAAGTATGCGTCCGTTTCTTTGTGGGCTAAGCGTCTGAAGGCGTTTATCCCTTTTTTCTTTATAAGGAGTTTCATCGCGCGTATGTTTTTTTCTTCCCAAGCTTTCCCGAAATGCGGTGTCGCTCCTATGAGGAAGAGTCTGTTTACGCGGTGGGGGTATTTGAGCGCGAAAAGAACCGCAACGCTCGCACCGAGGGACCACCCGAGGATGTCGTGTTTTTGTTTCGCGAGTTCCGAAAGTTGTTTGATGATTTGCGCGAGGTTTTCGTAGGGTGTTTTGTTCTTCCCGTGTCCGGGGAGGTCATACTTTATACCGCGAAAGCCTTCAAAGACTTCCGAGGAAAATCCCCACCCGTGTATGAGAATCGGGTTTTTAAGCATACTTGTATTTTAGCGGTGGGCGCTCCTTAGGCAGGGTTTTATGTCCCCGACGAAGGCTTGTACGTAGGGGTGAGGGTTTTCAAGGACTTCATCGGGCGTTCCTATTGCTATGATTTGTCCTTCCTTTATAACGAGGACTCGGTCCGAAATCGTGAAGGCGGATATCATGTCGTGGGTGACTATCAGGGCGGTGCTCCCTGTTTGGTCTCTCAGTTCAACGATTAGTCTGTCTATGCGCCTGCTCGTTATGGGGTCAAGTCCTGAGGTTGGCTCGTCGTATATGACGAGCTTTGGCTCGGTCGCGAGGGCGCGGGCTATGGCGACGCGCTTCCGCATACCCCCCGATAGGTCCGAGGGGTATAGGTCCATCACGCTCTCGTCAAGGTTTACCATCTTTAGTTTCTCAAGCGCGAGCTTCCTGAGTTCGTTTATTGGTCTGTTTTCCTTCTCAAGGTAGTAAAA
>JAADEK010000013.1 GCA_013153455.1 Aquificota bacterium | reverse complement strand
AAACCGTCCACTCCCTTTGTCCGAGCTTTACGAGGACGAGAGGGGGGATACCGCGGTAGTTTGTGTGCTCACCGCGCGCGTCCTTCGCCTTCAGGCGAAAGTCGGGAAAGCTTCCGAGGCGAACGAGGCGCGACTCTTCGTAAAAGTCAATACTTCCCGCGGGATAGGGGAACTCATACGTGTAGAGGACGCCGTCCCTGTAGATGAAAGCTTTCTTTATTACTCCCTTGTAGAGCGAGCCCCCGGAGGTTATGAGGTAAAGCTCTTTTCCGTTTCTTATGAGCATGTCGCGTGCGCCGAGGAGTGCGCGCTTTATCTCCCAGTAAACGAGCATCTCGGAGCGCAAGCTCTCGGACGTCTTTATTAGACCGAGTGAGCTTTCAACGGAGCGCGAAAAGACCCCGACGAGCGTCCCGAAGAGAACCGAGAGAATGGCGAGGACTATAAGAACCTCAACGAGCGTAAACGCCCTAAAAGTGTCTCCAGCCTTCCTCGGAGGCGGGCTTTCCATCAACGAACACCCCCTTTCCTTCCTCTACCTCCCCGATTGGGGTCATGTCAAGATACGGGTTCCAGTTCTCGCGCTTGTGAGTAAAGAGAAGTTGGTAGTCCTCACCCCCGAGGAGCGCATACTCAACGGGGTCCTTTTTATACTTTTTGCAAAAGAGTTGAAGCTCGCGCGATATGGGCAGGTTTTTTGTGTTTATGTTTATCCGAACGGAGCTTCTTTCGGATATGTGAAGTGCGTCAGAGAGGAGTCCGTCGCTTACGTCCGTGGACGCGCTCGCGTATTTTGATACGTGGCGGGCGTAATCAATGCGCGCGGTCGGGCGAAGGTGGCGCTCTATGAGCGCAAGCTCAAAGGGCTCGTAGCTTTCCTTTTTCATGAGGAGTAGCTCAAGACCCGCGCGGGAGTCCCCGAGCGTCCCCGAAACGAATAGTGTCTCCCCGGGCTTTGCCCCGCTCCTCGGGACGAATCGCTCCGTCTTTCCGAGTGCGAAGAGGGATATGCTTATCCTCTCAAGCTTCGCGATGTTCCCCCCGACTATCCTGCAGTTGTAAAACTTACAAGCCCTTTTCATGCCCTCGTAGAGCCTCTCAACGTATGAGAGTTCGGTCTTGGGGGGGAGGTTCAGGGAAACGAGGAGGACTTCGGGCAATCCACCGCTCGCGACGATATCGCTCACGTTCACGGAAACCGCCTTCCAACCTACAGCTTCCGGCGGAAAGGAGGAAAGGAAGTGAACGCCTTCGTTAAGGGCGTCCGTCGTAAGGAGGAGGGTTGTCTCACCGAGTTTGAGGGGTGCTGTGTCGTCCCCTATCGTTTCCTCCCCGAGTATACGCTTTATGCGCTCTATGAGTCCGAACTCACCTACGTCCTCAATCTTCATCTTTTTCCCTCTCTTCGGTGAGCTTTATCACCATAACCTCCTTTACCTTGTTCTTTTCTACTTCGTTTACGATGAATTTGTAGCGGTCAAATGTAAACTCGTCCCCTTTCTTGGGTATCCTGCCGAGGTTAGCCATGACGAAACCGCTCACGGTGTCATACTCGTATTCCTCGGGGAGTTCTATACCGAGCTTGCCCGCGAGTTCTTCTATATCAACCGAGCCCCCGACGCGGTAGGTGTCGGAGGATATCTTCTCAAGCTCCTTCTCTTCTTCATACTCTTCAGGAACTTCGCCGACTATCCACTTCAGGACGTCGTAAAGTGTGATTACGCCGGAGACGACACCGTGTTCGTCTATTACGACCGCGAGCTGGGCTTTCTTCTTCTTTAGCTCGGTTAGGAATTTTGCGACGGTCATTACTTCGGGTATTATGAAGGGCTCCCTCGCGAAGAGCTTTAGGGGTTTGTCTTTGTTTTCTTGAACCGGGAGGAAGTCCTTTACGTGAACGATTCCGGTGACGTTGTCAAGTATCTCTTTGTAGATGGGTATCTTGCTGTGCGCTCTTCGTTTTACCTCTTCTATTACCTCCCCGACGGTTTTGTCCTCCGGTAGGGCGAAGATGTAGGGGCGGGGAGTCATTATCTCCCTCACGAGAACCTCGTCCATCCGAAGGACGCGCTCTATCATTATTTTTTCTTGGATGTCAAACTCTCCCGTCTCTATTCCTTGCTCTATGATGCTTATGAGTTTTTCTTCGGTGAGGACGAAGTCCTCCTCCTTTATCTCTATACCGAGTTTCTTGAGAAGGGCTTGAACGGGTAAGATGAGGAGGACTCTAAGGGGGGTGATGAGTATGTGAAAGACGTAGAAGATGGGAGCGTATACGAGGGCGAGGCGGTCCGCGACGGGAAGGACGATGTTTTTGGGCAGTGTCTCGCCGAAGATGAATATGAGGGTTGAGCTCACGAGAACCGAAAGGAAAGCTCCCTTTTCACCGAAGAGTTCAACGAAGGTCTTCGTTCCGTAGGACGCTATGAGGATGTTCACGAGTTCGTTTCCTATGAGGATTGATATGAGGACTTCCTTGGGTTTTGAGATGAGTTTCATGAGTATTTTGTAAAACCTGCTCTTTGAATACTTCATAAGGACGGGTTTGCTTACGCTGAAAAAGACTACCTCCGAAGATGCGAAAAAGCCCGACGCAAAGAGCAGGAACGTAAAGACGAGAAAGTCAGTATAGATTGCAGGAAACGGTTCTTCCATCTATCTCTACCCTCCTTATCGTTTTTGTGCACTCTTCAAGGGCTTTGGGACATCTTGGCAGGAAGGGACACCCTTCTTTAGGGGGTTTTTGCTCCTCTTCGTAGATTGATTCAACTGGTTTTCTGTCTTTGGGGTGTCGGGCGGGGACGTTTGAGAGTAGGTATTGGGTGTAGGGGTGGAGGGGCTTTCTCAGGACTTTTTCCTTTTCACCGAGCTCCATCAGAACCCCTGCGTAGAGGACCGCTACGCGGTGCGCTATCTTTTCAACAACCCTTATGTCGTGCGTGATGAACAGGAAGGCTATCCCTTTTGAGTTTAGCTCCGAAAAGAGTGCGAGTATTTCGCTCTGAACCGAAAGGTCAAGCGACGCGGTGGGTTCGTCCGCGACAACGAGGCGGGGACTCAGGATTATAGCCCTTGCTATGGCTACCCTTTGCGCCTGCCCTCCGGAGAGTTGTGTGGGTTTTCTTCGCAGGACTTCGGGGGGGAGTTTCACGCGCGATAGCGCGTCTTTTATCTTTTTTTCAATATCTTTCTCTTTGTGAACGACGAGGGGCTCTTTTAGTATCTCGTATACGCTCATGCGCGGGTTTAGGGAGGTTCTTGGGTCTTGAAAGACGACCGAGACCTCTTTTGTGTATTGTTTCCCGAGTTTGAAGATGTCCTTTCCTTTGTAGAGGACTTGCCCGTCGGTCGGTTTCTCAAGTCTTAGGATGATTTTCCCGAGGGTTGATTTCCCGGAACCGCTTTCTCCCACAACGCACAGTATCTCGCCCTCGTTCAGGGTTAGGGTTATGTTCTTGAGGGCGTTTATGTTTTCGTGTTTGAGTATGCCCTTCCTTACTTTGTAAGTTTTGGTGAGGTTTCTCACCGAGAGTAGCGGTTTCATCTATATCGTTCTTGAGAAGCGAAGCTCCTTTTTCTTTCTGAGATGCGCGTCAAAGACCATGGCTACGTTCCGAATAAGCAGTCTCCCGGGCGGTAGTATCTTTATCGCACCGGGCAGTATCTTTATGAGTCCGTCTTTTTCCATGCCTGCGAGCTCCTCAAGCTCCCTTGAGAAGTATTCCTTGAAGTTTATGTTAAACGTTTTTTCTATTTTATTGAAGTCAACTCCGAGGTTGCACATGATGTCCATTATGACCTCGCGTCTGATGAGGTCGTCGGGGGTCATGATGTATCCGCGAAAGACGGGAATCTCGTTTTTGTCAAGCGATGTGTTGTATTCCCTGAGGGTTTTGTAGTTTTGGAAATACGAGTCGTATAGCATGCCGATGGATGTCGCACCGAAACCCAGAAGTTCAACGCCTTTCTTGGTTGTGTAGCCTTGGAAGTTTCTCCATAGTTCTCCTTTTTGTTGGGCTTTCGCGAGTTCGTCCTCGGGTTTTGCGAAGTGGTCCATGCCTATGTATACGTATCCCGCGGACTGGAATGTGTTTATGATTGTTTCAAGTATCCTGAGTTTTTCTTCCGCGGAGGGGAGGGCGTCTTTGGGGAGGAGTTGTTGGTGGGGTTTTATCTGGGGGATGTAGGCAAAGCTGTAGGTCGCAACGCGGTCGGGTGATAGTTCTACGATTTTCTCAAGTGTTTCCTTGAAGCTCTCCGCGCTTTGATATGGAAGTCCGTATATGAGGTCAACGTTTATGCTGTCAAAGCCCGCGGAGCGCAGTTTTTCCATCTTTTCCTTCACGAGCTCGTAGGGCTGTATCCTCCCGACCGCTTCTTGAACCTTCGGGTTTAGGTCCTGAACGCCGAGGCTCACGCGGTTAAAGCCCGCTTCCTTTATCGCTTCTATCTGTTCATCGGTAAGGTATCTGGGGTCAAGTTCTATTGATATCTCCGCGGAGGGGTCTATGTCAAAGTGCTCGCGTATGGAGTTAAAGAATTCTTTTATTTGAGCGGGCGACAGGTAGTTCGGCGTCCCTCCTCCCCAGTGGAGCTGAACGACCTTTCTGTCTTTGTTTATGAACCTTGAGACGAGGGACATTTCCTTCTTTACACGCTCAAGGTAGGGCTCTTCTATGCCCCTTCTGTGGGAGATTATCACGTTGCAACCGCAGTAAAGGCACCTTTGCTCGCAGAAGGGTATGTGAAAGTATAGCGAGAGGGGTGTTTTCCTTTCGTTGCTTTCGGTGAGTTTCATTACGTATTCCCGTCTCCCTACTTCCTCCGTAAATTCCGTTGCGGGGGGGTATGAGGTGTATCTGGGACCGGGTCTGTCGTATTTTTTTATGAGCTCTTTGTCAAACTCAGCTTTCATTATGAAAATAATATATGATTTATGGACGTATCTGAACTTATCAGGAAGGCTCCGCAAAAGCCGGGCGTTTACCTTTTCAAGAGGGGCGGGAGATACATCTACATAGGTAAGGCTAAGGACTTAAGGAGGAGGCTCCTTCAGCACCTTCAGCTCGCCCAGAGCGACCCCAAAGAGAGGGCGATAGTCTTCGGTGCGGACGGGCTTGAGTGGATAATAACGCGAAACGAGTATGAGGCTTTAGTCCTTGAGATAGACCTCATTCAACAGCATAAGCCCAGATACAACGTCCTTCACAAGTTCGGGGGAGGTTACCCTATGCTTCTCCTGACGGGAGACAAGTTCCCGACGCTCAAGGTAGTGAGGGGAACGGAGCACGAGGGGGAGCTTTTTGGTCCCTTTCTTCAGGTGAGGAAGGCTTACAAGGTAAAGAGGCTCATACACGAGCTTTTTAAGCTGAGGACGTGTGAGGAGATGCCGAGCGACCCCGAACCTTGTATGGATTACCACCTCGGGCTTTGTAGCGCGCCGTGTGCGGGCTTGGTTTCCGAGGAGGATTACAGGCTCGCGGTTGAGAGCGCAAGGGCGCTCTTGACGGGAGACGTTTCGGAGGTTCTCCCGAAGCTCTACGGGAAGATAGAGGAATACTCGCGTGAGATGATGTTTGAAAAGTGCGCACAGCTCAGGGACCAGATAGTTGCGCTTGAGAACATAGCGAGGGGTCAAGCGGTAAGCGCGCTTCCCTTCCGTGAGGCGGACATACTTTACCTCGTGGGGAGGCGTCTTGGGCTTTTTCTGGTTAGGGCTTCAAAGCTCGTGAACAAGGAGGTAATCACGCTTGAGCGCGAGGACGAGCTTGAGGAGGTCATAACGGGCTACTACTACTCAAACTATATCCCTTCTTTAATCGTTACAAACTTTGAACTACCGGAGGAGCTAAGGAGGTGGATAAGGGAAAGGGCGAGGAGGGAGGTAAGCTTTTCGTCTTCTTTACCGCGTGAGCTTGAGGAAATCGTTGAGGAAAACGTGGGGGAGGGAGACCTGTCGGAGCTTGAGAGGGAGTTCAGGGAGAAGCTCGGTATGGGTCTTCCGCGTATTATAGAGGGTTTTGATATATCCCACTTTTTCGGTGAGGATACGGTGGGCTCATGCGTGGTCTGGAGGGAGGGGAGTATGGATAAAAGGAGCTACAGGCGATACCG
>JAADEK010000027.1 GCA_013153455.1 Aquificota bacterium | reverse complement strand
AAATTTTCACAAAATTTTAACAAAACTTTAACGACCGTTCGTAAGTTCTGTGTTAGTTTTTGCTAACCCCAAAGTGATAAAACGAGTTTTTAAAAAATTCTGTTAATATATGGGTTATGTGGGGAAGAGTGCTTAAACTGATTTGTGAAGAAGGAAAAGATAAAGGTCTCATGATTCTTGAAGCGGACAAGGAGCTAAAGTGGTTCGGCGCCCCTCTCGGTGAGCTTTGCGAGCGGATTCCCGAGAGCGCTACCAACTCCGAAGCCCTGAGAACCGTAAAATCCCTCCTAAAGGAAACCGAAGGCGAGGGCTGGATAGCCTACGTTGACCCCTTTAACAACTTCGCGGATATATACGAATCGGACAAACCCCGTTATAGAAACAGGTGGAACGCGGAAAGACCGTATGACGTGAACGAGATGGCTTTCAGGGTCGGATTCTTTTCATCGCGCGATGAAGCTTACGACTTTTTCCTCAAGATAGCCCAAAAGATACGTGAGCTTTACAACCTTAAGTTTGACGTCATATACACGTAAAACGGTGTTTTGGCTTGAGCTTGCTCATACTACAATTCTTCTTATATTGTATTTTTACTAAACGCATACAAAATTAAGACGTGGAGGTCTTGTATGGCTAAAAAAAACCCGATACAGCCCGGACCCGAGGGATACATACCTACCCCCGCAGCATTTCAAGGTTGTGACCTTCCCCCTCCCGGAAAAGCCCTCCTCTACGGTGAGATAGTTGACGAAGAAACCGCGATGAGGGAGGCGGCAAAAGCCCTCCTGACGCGAAAGAACCCCACCATATTCCCCGGACCGCTCGTCCTTTGGGGATGGAGCTCGGACGCGATGGAAAAAGCAAAGGCGGTCCTTGAACTCGCAAAGGAAATACCCAACTGCAGAATCATACCCATGCCCGACTACAGACCCAAATACCCGAAGATAGACCCCGAAGCGGAGATAAACCCCAATCACCCCAACCTCACCATACTTCACAACAGGATAGAGGTTTGCATATTCGTCGGTGTTCACTGCCACTACGCAAACCTCTCGCTCAGGATGATAAGGGCTGGGACGAACTGCTACACGATAGCCCTCTGCGGCGAGATGGGACACGAGGACGCGATGGTCTCCCTGAGGGACGTTCACGCGGATGAGATAAGGAAGTTCAAGGACGTTCTCGTTGAGGTGCGAAAGGAGCTCGGCATAGAGTGGGAACCCAAACTCCCGCCCGAGAACCCGTCACTACCGAAAGAGGAGTGGGTCAAGGTATCCCCGCTTGACTTCGGTGAATACGCTTACCTCCTTATCCCGCGAAGGGGTGAGATTGTAGAAGAAAGTGAGTAAAACCATCAGGAGGTTTTGGTATGCCCGAGCAAAGAGTAGTTGAGCCCGAATACCTTCTTTTGGAAGCTCCACGTGAGCGTAAGTTTATAACGGGTTCACAAGCCTTCGCGGAAGCTGTAAAGAGGGCAAACGTAGACGTCGCTATAGCGTATCCAATTACGCCCCAATCCGAGACGATGCACCTCGTGGGAGACCTCTACGCGCAAGGCTACGTGAAGGATTACTATAGAGCGGAAGAAGAATACGGCGCGATGTCCGCAATAGCGGGCGCGGTAAGGGGAGGAGCGAGAGCCTTTTCCGCGACCTCCGGACCCGGACTCTTGAGGGGTCTTGAGGCTATAGTTTCCTGGCCCGGGCACAGGATACCCGCGGTTCTGGGCGTGATGACGCGCGTTGTGAACGCTCCCCTCTCAATTCAGCCCGACAACGTTGAGATAGCATACCTCCTGCACTCGGGACTGATAGTCCTTCACGCGGAAAACCAACAGGACGTATTTGACTTTACCCTCGCGGGCTTCGTTATCTCCGAAAAGGTTGACGTATACCTCCCGGTCGTGGTAGCGACAGAGGGCTTCTTCGTCACGCACGCAAAAGGCTACGTTGACCTTCCCCCCGAGGACATGAAACTGCCCCCCAGAGACCCCTACAAAGCACCCGTTCCCCCCACCGACTGCGAAATCCCTCCCGCGAGAATCCAGAGGGACGCACCCGTTCAAAAGTCAAACTTCATGAGCTACCTGATTCACGCGGTCTGGCAACAAGAGGTTTGGTCCGCAAACAAGAGGGCTGCGAAGTGGATTAAGCATTACTTGGGCGGTCTTATAGAGGTCGTGAACCCCGACGCGGAGGTCTTCATCGTCGCTTCGGGCTGTGCGGCTGCGCAGGGAAGGGAAGCCCAGCGTTACGCGACGATGGAAGGGCTGAACGTCGGGCTCGTAAAGGTAAAGTCCCTCAGACCCTTCCCGACGGATGAGATAAGGGAAGTCCTAAAGAACGCAAAAGCGGTTATAGTTCCCGAGCACAACATCGTCGGGTGGCTCGCAAAAGAGGTAAAGGCTTCCATACCGAACAGCGGTATCGTCGTTGACGGACCGAGGGTTTACGGTGGAATGACCCTTCCCGTTGAGCTAATCATGGACGAGATTTACAAAGCCTTCGGGATAAAGAAGGAGAAAAAGACCGTAGTTTAAAACTTAAGGAGGTGCAAGTATGGGACTGGAATACGTAAAGATTTCGCCCGGTTTTGAGAAATACATGCCCCGCGATTACGTTGACCTCGTTAAGTTCGGTCCCTTCGGGAAAAAAGTTGACGTAATGCAACTGGGGCAATTCAAGGAGCTCGTGGAAGACCACCCCATGTGCGCGGGGTGTTATATGGCTTACTTCATAAGAATCTTTTACACCGCACTCCCGAACCCCGAGGACACGATAGTGATAGGGACCGCGGGGTGTGCGAGACTTTCGCTCTCGCAGGCTGCGGTTCCGTTCGTTTACGGGAACTACGGGGACACGAACGCGGTCGCGTCGGGACTGAAGCGCGCTCTCTCAATACGCTTTCCCGACAAGCATAAGGACGTCGTTGTCATAGCGGGTGACGGGGGTCTCATAGACATAGGCTTCGGTATGACGATGCACTCGTGGTTCAGAAAGGAAAAGTTCACCACGATTATGGTTGACAACGAAGTTTACGGGAACACGGGAGGACAAGAGAGCGGTATGTCACCCAAGGGCGTCCAGCTAAAGATGGCACCCCTCGGGAAGAAGTTTGACAAGATAAACGCGGTTGAGCTCGCAAAGGTCGCGGGCTGTGTATACGTCGCGAGGCTCTCCCCGACGAACCCGAAGAGAATAGCGAAGACCGTAAGGAGGGCTATCCTCGCAGCGAGACACTTCGGACCCACCTTCATACACGCTTACACCTCCTGCAACATTGAGTATTCAATACCCACGCGTGAGGTTCTCGCGGACGCGAGAAACAGGGAAAAGAAGGACTTTAAGTTCTACGAGTGGATGACGGACGAGGTGAAGGAGTTCCTTGAAGAGGTGGAAAGGAAGGAAAGGGAGGAGGTTAAGAGATGAAGAGATACAACATACGTATAGCGGGTGTGGGCGGTCAGGGTGTGGTCACCTCCGCTCACATCCTCGGTAACGCCATGGCTGCTGCGGGTAAATACGCTTCCTTGGTTCCGTTCTTCGGTTCGGAAAAGCGTATGGCTCCCGTTGAGGCTTACGTGAGGGTCTCGGACCAGCCCATATACGAAGTGGGAGAAGTCGTTTACCCCAACGTTATAATGATTTACCACCCTCAGGTCATCACGCACGGTAAGTCCTACACGATGCCTTTCTACTCGGGTCTCAAAGAGGGCGGTATGGTAATCATAAACTCCGACGTGGACATAATACCGGACGAGGATAAGAAGGTTCTTGAGGAGCTGAACGCGAGGGTATACATGATTCCCGCGACGCAGATAGCGCGCGATATAGCGGGAACCGAGCTCGCGACGAACATGGCTATGGTGGGACTGTTTTTCGGTATAACGAGGCTCGTGGGCATTGAGTATATAGAAAAGGCTCTCATAGAGCGTTTCCTCGGCGGGACGTTCGTCGCATCGGGTGGAACGACCGCCCTTGACTCCGCGATAGAGAAGAAGTTCAAGAAGAAGCAAGAGCTTCTCGCGAAGAATATGGAGGTTATAAAGTATACTATGAAGCTCGCGGAAGAAAACGGGTGGGTTGAGACTCAGGAGCAAGAGGTGAAAACCTGAGGAGGTAGATATAGATGTATTTCGTCGCGGACGTCAAGGAGAACGAGTGCGCTAAGTATAACTGTAAGCAGTGCGTCCTGTTTTGTCCTGAACCTAACTGTCTCAACTTCAAGGCGAGCACAAACAGCGCATGGGTGTGGTATGACAAGTGCAAGGGCTGTGAGATATGCGTATACGTGTGCTCGGACCTCCTGAAGCGTAACTGCGTTGAGATGGTAATGGTAACGCCGAAGGCTACCGCAAAGTCTTGAGGGAGGTGGAGCATGACGCTCACGGAAAAGGACATAGAGAAGCTCAAGCTCCTCGCTAAGGAAGTCAAAGACTTAATGATAGACCCGGACGTTGAGATTGAGGTTTGTTTTGACGACGTTGTGAAGGAAGAAGGGTGTGAGATAAACCCTAAGCAAGGTTTCCCGCCGAGATACCCCTACGTTAAGGTCGTATACGTTACGGGAGACGGGGACAGGTTTGAGAAGACCATAGAGCTGGGTCCCGAAATTCTGAAGAAGGATATAAAGGAGATAAAGGAATACATAACCTTTGCGGTTGAGCAGTTTATGGAAGAGGTTGACAGCGTAGAATACGGGGGAGAGTGAGTCAGCCCACTCTCTCCCACTCCCTGAGAAGCTCCTTTATCCTGTGAACCTCCTTGAGAACTTCCATGTAGTCAAGCTCTCCCCTCTCTATCTTGTCCATCGCTTCCTCAAGTCTTCTCGTGAGCTCTTCGCTCGTCCACTCGGGGAAGTTCTCGCGAAGGAACGTATAAACCTTTATACCGAGCTCCGTGGGTATGAGGAAACCCTTTTCCTCAACCACGTATCGCCTCTCAAGCAGGGTCTGAACTATCTGGGCGTAGGTTGAGGGTCTACCGAGTCCCCTCCTTTTCATCTCTTGGATTAGCGTTCCTTGGGTGAAGGGGTAGACTTTCGGAACCTCCCTGAACTCGCTCCTGTCGGGAAACAGCTCTTCCCTTTTCGGAAAGAGTTTAAAATAGGGGAATACGAGGTCAAACCCGTTTTTAAGGATTTCAACTATTACGCTCTGGGTAAACTCAAAGTCCCCGAGCGTTAGGATTAGGTCCTCAACGAGGACTAAAGCGGGTCTCATCTGTGAAGCCATAAATCTTTTGAAGATGAGCTCGTAGAGCTGGAGGGTGTTCTTGGGGTCTTGGAAGTTTGCTATCCCCGCGCTTATCATGAACTCAAGGTCTTTGGGTTCAAGGGGGCGCGTCGGTCTTATGCACTCGTGCGCCCCACCTTCTCCCCAGCTTCTTGGGTAGAAGTATTCCTCCCCGAACTTCTTCGTTATGTAGGGTTTTGCTACGAGGTATTTCCCGGCGTCCGAGACGCGTGTTGAGTCCGTCCTGTGGTATGTGATGTAGCCCGCCTCAAAGAGTTCCTGAAGGAGGTTCATCGTCTTGGGGACGCTGAGGTGGAGCTTCTCGTTCGCGTCCTGAAGGACGGTGTCCGTAGTGTATGGAGGGAGCGGGTTTTTTTGTTCTTCTCTTGGGTTTTTCAGCGTTATGTTTGCTTGGTTGATGTTTTTGTATACCTCTCGCGCAAGCGAGAGGTCTTCTATATCAATCTTTAAGGGATAATCCCCGAACCAAAGGGTAATCTCTCCTTTTTTCTCTTTTGAGCGCTCGTAGCGTTCTATTACCCAACCCAGAACGGGGGTCTGAACCCTTCCCGCGGAGAGCCAGCGTTTTTTAAAGACGTGCCACAGGATGTGTGAGAGCGTGAAGCCAACCCAGCGGTCCAGTATCCTGCGAACGAGCTGGGCTTTTACGAGGTTTATGTTTATGTCGCGGGGGTTTGAGATGGCTTGTGTGAAGGCTTTTGGTGTCACTTCGTGAAACTCCGCCCTCGTTATGTTTGTGTTGTAGGGTTTTGTTAGGAGGTAAAGGTCGTAGCCTATCTTCTCACCCTCGGAGTCCGGGTCCGTCGCTATGAAGACCTCGTCTACCTCGTATCCCGCCTCACGGAGTCCCTTTATTATCTCCATCTTGTCTTCTATCCTTCCTTTACAGCGTTTTCTTAGGTATTTGTAGTC
>JAADEK010000011.1 GCA_013153455.1 Aquificota bacterium | reverse complement strand
TATACAAAGAGAAAGGGAGGCTCTACAGGAGGGCGGACGTTGTCCTATACGTCCCCCTTGAGGTAAACACCCTGAGGAGGAGGGAGGGCGTGAGGATAAAGACAGAAACGAAGGGAAAGGAGACAAAGGTTCACGTAAGGACTCAGGAGTCCATAGAAGGGGACTGGCTCCTCCTGGTTCCCTCACGCTTTGCGAACTTGGAAGAAAGCGCCCTCGTTGAGGTATACATGGGAAGGGAACCGACGGTTAAGAAGGTTCTCACCGTTTACCCCGTTGAGGTGACGAGGGATTACGTAAAGTTTGCCCTCCCGCCCCTGAGAACCGGTGAGGAGATGATAATCGTCCTCAAACACGAGGGAAAGATAGGAAAACCCCAAGCCCTCATTTCGGAAAATAAACCCAAGCGCCGAACCGTTGAGGTAAGGATAACCTACTCCTTTACATTCCCCCACGCGGGAACGCTCCTGAGGGACCCAAACGTAAAGAACGTCAGGGAGCTAATAAAAACACTCTCGGAACTCGGGAAGCTTAGGAAGGTTGAGATAATAGGCTCCGCGGACGGAAACACAAAAGACCCCAAAAGGAACGAAGAGGTCGCAAAAAAAAGAGCCCTCACACTTGCGAGACTCATCCTTCCCCCCGATGCCCTCGCGTGCGCGCTCAGCCCTCGGGCGGACGCACGTGAACGCCCTCGGACCTCAGGTAAGACTTCAGCTCGGGAATCCTTATCTCCCTGAAGTGAAAGACGGAAGCTGCGAGCGCAGCGGAGACCCCCGTCTTCTTGAAAACCTCCGCGAAATGCTCCTTCCTCCCCGCACCGCCAGAAGCTATAACGGGAATCCTCACCGCATCAGCTACCGCCCTGCACAGCTCTATATCGTATCCGTCCTTCGTCCCGTCCTTGTCCATGGATGTAAGGAGTATCTCCCCAGCCCCGAGGCTTTCCACCTCTTTTGCCCACTTTACCGCGTCAAGACCCGTGGGTGTTCTCCCCCCGTGTATGAAAACTTCCCAAGAGTTTCCCTTCCTCTTTGCGTCTATGGCAACGACTATGCACTGTGAGCCGAAGCGCTTTGCCCCCTCGTATACGAGCTTCGGGTTCTTTACCGCGGATGTGTTTATTGATACCTTGTCCGCACCGGCTTCAAGGAGCGCCCTCATGTCCTCAAGGCTCCTCACCCCGCCTCCCACGGTAAAGGGCATAAAGACGGTTTCCGCGACGCGCCTCACGACGTCAATCATTATCTCCCTCCCCTCCGCGGACGCGGTTATATCAAGGAAAACAAGCTCGTCCGCGCCTTCTTCCTCGTAGCGCTTTGCAACCTCAACGGGGTCTCCCGCGTCCCTGAGGTTCAGGAACTTAACACCCTTAACGACCCTTCCCTTGTCAACGTCAAGGCAGGGGATAATCCTCTTTGCGAGCATGAGATTTATGTTATAATCTTCTAAGCCACAAGGGGTAAGGCAAATGGAATACTCGCACGTCGTTTACAGCCTAATCGCGGTAGCGATAGCCATAGCGGTGGTCCTTAAGGGAGGAAAGCCCTCCCTTAAACCTACCAAGTATCAAGCCCTCCTTGAGGGATACCTCAGGTTCGTCCGCTCAATGCTCCTTGAGAACATAGGTCAAAAGGGCTTAAAATACACCCCGCTGATTGCTGCGATAGGACTTTTCGTCTTTTTCGGGAACCTTTTGGGTATGGTTCCGGGCTTTGAAGCCCCGACCGCTAACATAAACACAAACCTCGCGATAGCCCTTCTCGTCTTCTTCTTCTACCACTTTGAGGGTATAAGGGAAAACGGACTCGCCTACTTTAAACACTTCATGGGACCCATACCACTTATGGCTCCCTTCTTCTTCGTGGTTGAGCTAATCTCGCACATAGCAAGACCCATAACGCTCGCGCTTCGTCTCTTTGCGAACATGAAAGCCGGGGGACTCCTCCTTTTGACGCTCGTGAGCCTCGTTATAAAGAACCCCTTCACGCTCGTCGTCTCACCCGTTGTCCTCATCTTCATAATAGCCATAAAGTTCCTCGCCATATTCATACAGACCTACATATTCATGATTCTTTCGGTTATATACCTTGCGGGCGCCGTAGCCCACGAGGAGCACTGATATGAAAGTCCTTCTCGTTATGACGGACTCATACGCGGACTGTGAGAAAGCCCTGAGGTTTACCGCGGACCTTTCAAAGAAGCTCGGGGCGGAGGTTGAGATACTCGTCGTCCTTGAGGACGTTTTCAACCTCCAGAGGAGTAGCGTAGCCTTCGGTATGCCCGTCCCGCCGGGTATAAAGGAAGAAGCCATAAACCGTATTAACAAAAAGATAAGGGGGCTTTGGGAGAGGTTTACGGGTGATGAGAACATACCCCCCGTTGAGTTCAGGGTGGGTCCCCTCGGGGAGGAGGTGAGGAAGTTCCTTGAGGGGAAGACTTACGACCTCATCGTGTGGGCTTGCTATCCCTCCGCATACCTGTGTAAGATAATAGACGAACTCAATACAGCTTCGCTTATAATCAAATAAGTTCAAGGAGGTAGGTGATGAAGAGGATAATGGCGTTGCTCGCGGTTATGATGCCTGCTCTCGCTATGGCTGCGGAAGGAGGAGCGTCCGCGGACAAGGGACTCCTATACTTGGGAGCGGGACTCGCTATCGGACTTGCGGGATTCGGAGCGGGCATAGGCATGGGTTTCGCGGTTAAAGGGACGCAAGAAGGTGTCGCTCGCAACCCGAGCGCGGGCGGAAGGCTCCAAACGCTGATGTTCATAGGTCTCGCTTTCATAGAAACAATCGCGCTCTACGGACTTCTCATAGCCTTTATACTCCTGTTCGTCGTTTGAGCGCGCCCCCCTTTTCTTTTCAAACCTTTAAAGGGAGGCTATCGGAATGGTAACCGAAGGCTTAAAACCGCACATATCCATAAAGAAGAAAAAGAGAAAGAGCGGATTCCTCGCGCGCATGAGAACAAAGTCCGGAAGAAGGATAATAGCCAGAAGAAGGAAAAAGGGAAGGAAGAGGTTGGCACCTTAAGTATGAAAAAAACCCTCATACTTCTCATAAAACTCTGGCAGAGGGTGATATCACCCCTCTATCCCCCTTCCTGCAGGTATCACCCCACCTGTTCCGAGTATGCGGTTCTCGCGATTCAAAAGCACGGAGCCCTAAAGGGCTCTCTGAAAGCCCTCCTGAGGCTTCTGAGGTGCAATCCCCTCTTTAAAGGAGGCGTAGACTATCCATGATGGATAACGACACACAGTTCTGGAAACGATTCCTCGTATTTACCGCCCTCTTGTTTGCGTTTATACTCGGCTACCAGCTCTTTATGTCCTACTACGTAAAGCCGACCCCCCCGCAAAGGAAAGCGGAGCACGAAACAAAAGAGGAGGTGCGGGTAAACCTTCCCCAGCTCATGCTCGGCTCCTTCAGGGAAAAACAGGAATACAAAGAAACGACGAGCGTCCAACTCGGCGATTTCTCGCTTGAGATAGCTCACAAGGGGGGAAAGATACTCAGGTTCGTAGACAGGAAATACGGTTATGACGTTATATCAAACACCGAAAGGACGCTCAAGATATACCCGCTTGAGATTTTCACCGGTGAGCCAGAGCTTGACAGGAAGATAAACTTCGGTGAGTATGAGGTAAAAAGAACCCCTGACGGGGTTGAGATAAAGCACAAAGAGCTAGGTATAAAGAAAACCCTCAGATACAACAACGGTCTCATAGAGTTGAGCGTTGAGGGGCTAAAAAGACCGTTTTGGGTCTTTATAGGGAGTCCCCCCGACGACGAAGCTTTCTACACACACGTCGGGACGGTTTTAAAGATAAACGGGGAAGTTCTGAGGCTTGACACGGACGAGCTGAGAGGGATAAACGAGTTTACGGGAAATATAGAATTCGGCGGGGAGGAGAGCAGGTATTTCTTCAAAGGAGCGAAAACCTACAAAAGACACCTCGTTTACAAGGTAAACGTAAACAACCGATACGTCACGCTTTCACTCTTTGCTTACGAAAGCCCCGAGGAGCTATACTACGGCGCGAAGGACTACGCAAGGCTGAGAGAGCTCGGTCTTGAGGACGTCATAGACTGGGGAACCCTGAAGATAATCGTAAAGCCGCTGTTTAAGTTCCTATACTGGATTTACGAGCACACGGGGAGCTGGGTCGTCGCCATAGTTGTCCTTACGCTTATCGTCCGCATACTCCTTTTCCCCCTCGGATACAAGAGCACCGTGTCAATGCTGAAGCTCCAAGAGCTCGCCCCGAGGGTTGAGAAGATAAAACAGAAATACAAGGACGACCCGGTGAAGATGCAAGAGGAGATGATGAAGCTCTACGCGGAAACGGGCTTCAACCCTATGTCCGGGTGTCTACCGATACTCCTCCAGATTCCCATATTCTTCGCCCTTTACAAGGTTCTCGTCATAACCGTTGACCTGAAGATAAGCAGTTTCCTCTGGATACCATCCCTCGCGGAAAAAGACCCCTACTACATCCTCCCGATACTTATGGGTCTTACGATGATTCTCCAGCAGAAGCTCACACCCTCCCCGGACCCCAAACAGTCCCTCGTGGGTTACGTAATGGCTATAGCCTTCACGCTCCTGTTTATGAACTTCCCCGCGGGTCTCGTCCTTTACTGGACGTTGAACAACATACTGAACATAGTTCAAAATTACATAATAAAGGACATATTACTGAAGGATAGGGGACGGGGACGAAAAAAGCAGGGAAGGGGTTAAGTTATGAGAATCAAGGTTTACCTTGAGGTGCCGAAAGAGGTATCCATCTTCTACAGGCGCTCTTTCCTTTCCTTCATAAAGAGGGTTCTTGAGGAGGAAGACACGGATTACACGAGGAGGATATTCGCAAAGGACAAGTTCAAGCCCTTTACCTTTTGCGTCTTTTTCGGGGATATAAAGGTAAACGGTGAGGTGATATCAACGAACGGGAAGGCTATACTTACCGTATCCTCCGGCTCACCGGACTTCTTCATACGCTTCTACAGGGGTCTGAAAAACGTAAAGGAGTTTAACGGGAAATACATAAACGGCTCTATGAAGATACTGAAGAGCGAGATGATAGAGGAAAAGCAGATTTCCGACACGCGCCAAACCTTCAGAACCCTCTCCCCCGTTGTCGTCGTAAACAAGGAAAAGCATCCCGTCCTCCCGGAGAAGTTAAAGACGAGCGACGACAACTTTATCGTCTACGACGATAGAGCTTTCACCGAAGAGCTAAGGTTCTCTCTCAGGTGTATATTCAACGGGCTTCCGGAGCTCAAGTTTACGCACAAAAACGGTAAGAAGGCTGTCGTGAAGCACCTCGTTGGTCAAAACGGCTCGGAGAAGGTTATAAAGATAGTCGCATATCAGGGGACTTTCACACTTGAGGCGGACCCCTACGTCCTTAACGAGATTTACAAATACGGCATAGGTTTCAGGCGTTATCAGGGTTTTGGATGCTTGGAAATCGTAAAGGAGCGCTCCTGAGGGTATACCGAGACCTCCTTAAATACTACGGAAAGCAAAACTGGTGGCCCGTTGACAAAGAGTATCACAAGAAACAAAAGACGGACCCCCGTGAGGAAATCGTTATAGGTGCGCTCTTGGTTCAAAACACCTCATGGAAAAACGCAAAAAAAGCGATAGAGAACCTAAAGAGGGAAAGAGCCTTGAGCCTTTCCTCCATAACTACTATGGAAGAGGAAAAGCTTTCCGAGCTCATAAAACCCGCGGGATACTACAGGAAGAAGGCTTTATACCTTAAGGAGCTCTCAAGGCGTTTCCGAAGCGCGGACGAGCTTTCAAAACTCTCAAGGGATGAACTCCTCAAGCTAAGGGGCATAGGTAAGGAGACCGCGGACGTGATTCTGCTTTATGCCTTCGGAAAGCCCCATTTCGTCGTTGACGCATACACAAAGAGGCTTCTTAGAAGACTCTTCGGGATTGAGGGCTCTTACGAGGAGATAAAGGAGCTATTTGAGAAAGAGCTCGGGAGGGATACGGAACTCTTTAAGGAGTATCACGCTCTTATAGACGTCCACGCCCAGACCCATTGCAGGAAAAAGCCCCTCTGCGAGGGCTGTCCTCTCTTTGGTGTGTGCGGGGCTTCATAGGAGCCCTATCTCCCTCTCTATCTCCTTTATGCGCTTCTTATACTCTTCGTAGGAGATTTTGCCGTTTATCAGGAGCGTCGGAAGCTCGTTTATCTCCATCTCAAGGCTCTTTAACCTTTTGAGGCTTTCTCCTTCAAGGAAGTGGGCGTAAAGGGAAAAGAGGTTAAGCTCAAAAGGACTCAAGAGCTTTCTGAGCGATGAGAAGTCCTTTCTCTCAAGGGCTTCCTTTACGCTTTGCATGAGCTTGAGCATCTCATACGGGCTTTGTGCGCTCCTTTGAGCCTTTATGAGGGGCTCCGAGGTTCCCTCCTTTCTGCAAAGGAGGGTATACGTGTCGTCCCGCGTGTATACCTCAAGGACGAGACCCTTCCCGAGCTTTTCCTGAAAAATCTTCTCCCCGTAGAAGGGCGCTTCCGTCTTTCTCCTCTCAAGGTATTCCTTAAAAGAAATACCCCCGAAGACCGCTATTATTTCCCTCCCGTATTCGTTGGCTATGTTTCCCACGTTGAGGACGATAAACTTCAACATCTCCCTTGAGAGGTCTTTGTATCTTACCTTTATCCCGACGACGATGTCCATAAAGCCCTTCTCAAACTCCGTAAAGAAGGAAGCCATCTTAAGGTTTGCGTTCTCAGAAAGGAGGAACCTCATGAGGTCTTTCGTGGGCTTTACGCGGAGGGCTACGGGGGAGTTTACGTTTACGTAAACCTCTTCGTCGGGGTCTTCGTCAACCCCGACGTTTATTACGGTAAAACCCCAAGGTATGAGGAAGTTATACCCTTCCCTGTATACCCTAATCCTCCCGAATATATCACCGAGGTAGCGCTCAAGGAGGAGGGAGACCTGCTCAAGCTTGCTCTTCATACTAAGAATTATGACACTCCGAGCTTGAACTCTCCCCCAAAGTTTTGGATAATCTTTCCCATGGCGGAGAAAAAGTGGAAGACCGCGATATCTACTCATATCCAGCATGAGCCCTATATAAGGGGCTACAGGCTCCTTGACCTGGTCGGGAACCTCTCCTTTTCGGAGGCTATATACTTGCTACTCAAAGGGGAGCTTCCAACCGAGGCGGAAGCGAAGATGATGGACGCGATTTTCGTCTCGGTGATAGAGCACTCCATAGCTCCCCCCTCCGTCATAGCGACGCGCGCGGTCATAAGCGGTGGAAACTCCCTGAACGTAGGTGTGGGAGCGGGGGTCCTCGCGTTCGGTTCCGCGCACGGGGGAGCGCTTGAGGACGCGATGCGCTTTATGCAGGAAGGCGTAAAGAGCAAAAGACCCGTTGAGGAGATAGTTAAAGAATACCTTTCCCAAAAGAAACCCATCCCCGGATACGGGCACAGATACTACAAGGAATACGACCCCAGGACCCGCAGGCTCTTTGAACTCGCGGAAAAATACGGTTTTTGCGGTGAGCACTGCGAGTTTGCGAAGAAGGTGGAGGAGGAGATATACAAGCAAAAGGGTAAGCGTATAGTTCTCAACGTGGACGGTGCCATAGCTGCGATAGCTTCGGATATGGGCTTTGATTGGAGGCTCGGAAAGGGCTTTTTCATCATAGGAAGGGTTCCGGGACTCGTCGCTCACGCATACGAGGAGCTAACGCAAGAAAAGCCCTTCTCAAAGCGTCTTTCCGAGGAGGAATACGAGTATACGGGCGTTGAGCCCCGCGAGCTTCCGCAGGAAAGGAAGAAGGTATGAGGAAGTTCCTTCCCGCGCTTTTGGCTCTCGTTTTGTTTGCTCTCCTCGTTTACGTCGGAACGCAAAAGGAGGAGAGGGGAGCGCGCGCGTCCTCGCTCGTCGGGAAGCCCGTTCCCGACGTCGTTCTGAAAACGCCCGAAGGGCGTTCTTTTAAACTTTCCGACTTTAAGGGTAAGGTTGTTCTTATAAACTTTTGGGCTACGTGGTGCCCTCCTTGTAGGGAGGAGTTTGAGCTTTTTAAGGAGGTCTACGAGAAGTATAAGGACAGGGGTTTTGTGATAGTTGCGGTGAACACGGACCCCGAAAACCTTGAGGAGTTTTTGAGGGAAAACCCCCTCCCGTTCGTCGTTGCGGTCGGGGACGACGAGGTTATTGAACTTTTCGGTGTTCGGGGACTTCCTACGTCCTTCCTCGTAAACAGGGAGGGCATCGTCGTAAAGGAGAGGCTCGGGGTTTACAGGGAGCTTGAGAAAGACCTGAAGGAGCTTCTGTGATATATTTATTGAAAATTATGAAAGAGGGGCTTCGTAAGTTCCTTGTCGCTTCGGTTTTTATCTTTATCGCCCTCCTTTCGCTCGCATACACCGTATACAACTACCTGAAGTATCCCGAAAACAGGGAGAGATTCGTTGAGAGGTTGAAGAACGCCAGAACGACGAACCTCTTTCACGAGATGAGGGAGATGAGGATGAAGAAAGGAGGAGAGGATGCAAACGAGCGCTAAACGCCTGAGGTTTTTCCTCCTTCTGTCTTTGGTCCTTACGTATGTCCTCATGGTCTTCGGGGGTATAGTTACGTCAACGGGTTCGGGTCTCGGTTGTCCTGACTGGCCCCTTTGCCACGGTCAGCTCCTTCCCTTTCAGTTGAAGGAACAAATACCCACACCCCCCGCTCCTCTCGTGGCACCCACGCCTCTCCAGCCTTGGATTGAGCAGATTCACCGTATCCTCGGCGGGATTACGGGCTTGGTTCTCCTCGCAACGCTTTACCTTTCCTTCAAGGAAGGGACGCGCTTCGTTCGCAAAGCTCTCGTTTTTATCTTTATAGCGCTCGTCTTTGAGGCTCTGCTCGGTATGCGCGTCGTCGTGACGGAGGCGCCCCTTTTGAGGGAGCTCCTTGATTACGTCTACACGACCTCTCACCTCATACTTTCGGTTTTTATCCTTTCAACCTTAACGGTTACGTATTACTACGTTAAGTTCTTCGGAAGGGAGCTAAAAGAAAGTGTCGCCCATGCGGACGGTCTTTTCGTCGCTACGATGTTCCAGATTCTCCTCGGTATATTCGTCCGATACGTGAAGGCTCTTGAATACAACGAGTTCGTTTACTACCTTCACATAACATACGCGGGTCTTTTGGTTATCCTTTCCCTCTTTATACTCTTTAAGACTCCGAACCGCGAAGCGGTAATTACGCTTTTTTTGATGAGCGCTCAGATTTTGGCGGGTGTGGCTACGGTCATATCGGGTTTCTTCCTGCCTTATTTATTTATTCATATAGCGGTGGGCTTTCTTATCGTTGTGTGGGTTTCTTACTTGGTCGCTCCTTCTGTTTTGAAAACATACAAGGAATTCAGAGGGGTAGTGCATGAGTGAGAAGGCTCTCGTTCAACAGAGCGCTATCAAGGAGTATCTCGTCCTCACAAAGCCGGGTATCGTCTCCCTCGTCCTGATAACGACCCTCGGGGGGATGTATCTGGGCTCGCGCGGGGAGCTTGACCCGGTTTTGGTCTTTTGGACGCTGACGGGAACGGGTCTCGCTGCTGCGGGCTCCGCGGTTCTGAACATGGTCATAGACAGGGACGTTGACGCCCTTATGGGCAGAACCGCCCACAGACCCCTCCCCAAGGGCTCCGTAAGCGTCCAGAAGGCTCTTGTATTTGGTGCCTTCCTTCAGGCTCTCTCTTTGGGTGTTATGCTTCTGTTTGTCGGGCTACTTCCCGCCCTCCTCGTCGCTCTTGCGTCCTTTTCATACATCGTCCTTTACTCGTTGCTTCTAAAAAGGAGAAGTCCCCTCTCTACGGAGATAGGGGGTATATCGGGAGCCCTTCCGCCCGTTATAGGTTACGTTTCCGCATCGGGAGAGCTTGACGTAAACGCTTTTGCCCTCTTTTTGCTGATGTTTATGTGGCAACCGCCTCACTTTTGGGTTCTCGCGCTGAAATACAGGGAGGACTACAAGAAGGCGGGTATACCCACATTGCCCGTCGCGAGGGGCGTTTTCGTCACGAAGGTAAAGACGCTCATCTACACCGCGTCCCTCTTTCCGGTCAGTTTAATCCCCTACTTCACGGGTATGGTCGGTGAGCTTTATCTGGCGAGCGCCCTCGTTATGAACGCCCTTTACCTTGCCCTTACGCTGAGGTTCGTCTTTTCACGCGAGGAAGAAAGTATGAGGCTCTTTTTCTTCTCAATCATATACCTCGCGGTTCTCTTCGGGATGATGATAGTGGACATGGTAAAGGTTTAAGATGCTTTGGTTTTACCTGTTTATAGCTTCAATCTCCGTAGGGGGTCTTTTTGCGCTCCTCGTCGCGGTTGCGAGGACACCCTTTTTGTCCGAGCTATTCCCTCCGCGATACTTTTACCACGCGCTCGTGGGACACGTTGACACCGCCCTGATAGTTGGTCTTTATTCATTTCTCGTTTTCCTGTGGCATCGCGTATTTAAAGGGCGGGAGAACAGACTCCTTTTTTGGGTAGGTGCGCTCGGTTTTCTTTTGGTTGCGCTTTCCTCCGCTCTCGGTCTCGGGGAAGCGCTTTGGAACAACTACGTCCCTACGATAGTTCACCCCCTCTTTTTCTCGGGTATATCCCTCTTTTTCCTTTCGGTTTTCCTAAACGCCCTTTACTTTGCGCCGAAGGCTTTGCCCGCTTTCCTCGGAAAGGACGCCCTTTTTTCCGTTCTCTCAACGACGGTTATAAACTCACTTCTTTTCCCCCTTTCCCTCCTTCTTTCCCTCTTTACGACTCAAAAGGAGCCGACGCCTCACCTCTACTTTGAGTCCCTCTTTTGGTTCCCGGGGCACATACACCAGTTTGTGAACGCGGGTCTGCTCATAAGCGTTTGGCTCCTCCTCCTTCAGAAGGAGGTAAGGAGCATACTCCCCGCCAACGCTCTTTTAGTCCTTTTCCCTTTCCTTCTTTTCGTAGCTCAGCTCTTCCTTGAGCCTCTCTCCGAGCTCGGACTCTTGTTGACCAAGCTCGGATACGCGGTCGGTATAGGTATACCGACGATTGCCTACGGGCTTTTAGTCCTCAGGGAAGCGCTCCGCGAGAGGCATTACTTCGCTAAGGTCTCCGTTTTGTCGGTTCTTATATACTTCCTCGGTGCGCTCATGGGCTACACGATAGCGGGAACGGACACGCGCATACCCGCCCACTACCACACCGTCATAGCGAGTATACTCGTCGGTCTTATGGCTTTGACCTTGCGATTTTTAAAGGAGTTTTCCCTAATCGGTGAGGTTTCAAGGTTGGTAAAGCTCATACCCTTCGTCTACGGGCTCGGTATGCTTATGTTCAGCGCGGGTCTCTTCTGGGCTGGTCTCTTCGGCGCGCCGAGGAAAACACCGGGAACGGACTACATACAGGACTTTAAGGTCTTTTTGTTTATGCTCCTGATGGGTGCGGGTTCAATCCTCTCGGTTCTCGGCGGGGCTTCCTTCGTTTTGTGGGTCTTGAGGGTCGTCTTGGTGGGAGCTCATGAGAAGGAGAGAGGAAAGACAAAAGAGGTTTAACGCGGTTCTCGGGCTTTTGCTCGCGCTTTTGGCTTTGCTGACGTATATCGTCGTGTTTGTGGGCGTTTTTCTACTAAAATAGCGTCATGAGGGAAATCCTCACACTCCTCGGAGCGCTCAGCATAGGTTTGAGCGGTATACTCGTTATCCTCGGTCTTGTGTTTATAAAGCTCAAAAAGAAGGAGCTACACAAAAGGGCTATGCTCGGGGCGTCCTTTTTCGCCCTTGTTTTCGTCGTCCTATACCTCATCAAATCAAGCCTATACCCCCCGAGGCAGTATACGGGTGAGCACAGGACGCTTTACCTTTTCGTCCTGTGGTCTCATACGGTTCTTTCGGTTGTGAACTTCCCCCTCGTCGCGTATACGCTGTATCTGGCTCTCAGGGGAAACTACGATAAGCACAAGAAGATAGCGCGTATTACAGCGTTCGTTTGGTTGTATGTCGCGCTCACCGGGTGGATGATATACTTTTTCTTACATTAAAAGGAGGGTGTTATGAAGAAGTTTATACTCGCGCTCCTAATACTCGGCGCTCTTTCGTTCGGGCTTGATTTTGCGTGCGTTGACACCGGTAAGGTAGTGAGGGAGTCAAAGTTCATAGCAAAGGCTCAAATGGAGCTAAAGCGCGAGCTTGAGCGCTACCAAAAGCTCATAAACAGGAAACAAAAGAGGATGGAGGAGATAAGGAAGTCGCTTGAGAGCAAGGCGCTCTCCGAGAGCGCAAAACAAAAGAGGATAAAAGAGCTTGAGAAGCTTGAGGAAGAGCTCAGGAAACTGCAGGTGGAAGCTCAAACGAAGCTCGCGAGGAAGAAAGCGGAGCTTGAGAAGATGGTCTTTGACAAGGTAATCAGCATCGTTGAGAAAAAGGCGAAGGCGAAAAAACTGAAGGCGGTCTTTGATTGCAACGCAATGCTATACGTTGACAAGTCGGTTGACATAACCGACGAGGTTCTGAAAGAGCTTGACAAATGAGGAGGGAGTTCTCCGCGGGGGGCGTCCTTTTTAAGGACGATGAGGTTCTTCTCATAAAGAACCCTTCGGGTGTTTGGAGCTTTCCTAAGGGGCTCGTTGAGGAAGGGGAAAAGCCCGAGCAGACCGCTGTGCGTGAAGTTTTTGAGGAAACGGGCGTAAGGGGTGAGATACTTGACTACGTCGGGGACATACAATACTGGTATAGGGCAAAGGACGACAAGGTGTTCAAGACGGTTCGGTTTTACCTGATGAGATACGTCTCGGGTGAGCCTAAGCCCTCTTGGGAGGTTCAGGACGCGAAGTTCTTTCCCGTTGAGGAGGCGAAAAAGCTACTGAAGTATAAGGGAGACAGGGAGATATTCAGGAAAGCTCTTGAGCTCAAGAAGAAGCTCTCGCGCTGAGCTCCTCCTCTATCTTCCGCAGGGTGGGGTCTTCCTTTTTTCCTGTAAGTATTTGAAGAAGCTCACGAACCGGTATCACCCCCTGATACTTGAGCCAGTGCCCGTTTGCCCCGCTTATGAATATCCCCTCCTCGTAGTCCCCGAGCCAAGCAAGCCCGAGCCTGTCCGCTATACAAAAGCCCACCTTTTTCGCTTCCTCTCCCTTGTTGCACGGGACTATACAGTTTGAGACGCAACCCATCCACCCGTTTTGACCCGAAAGGAGCCTCTCAATAAAGGGCGTCCTAATCACGCGAAGCGGGTAGCCGACGGGGGACTTAAAGAGGATTATATCCTCCTCGTTTATACTCGTCACGAGCTCCTTGTAGATTTGAGGGGCGTCGCACTCCTCGGTAGCTATGAAGCGCGTAGCCATCTGGACACCGCTCGCCCCCATGTTGAGGAACTTAAGTATATCCCCGTAGCTCCACACCCCTCCCGCGACTATAACGGGTATGTCTCCCCACCTCTTTGCCTCCTCAAGGACGGAGGGAAGGAGGTTCTCAAGTCTGTTTTCGGGCTTAAAACAGTCCTCGTATTTAAAGCCTTGGTGTCCTCCCGAAAGGGGACCCTCAAGGATGACCGCGTCGGGGAGGCGTCCGTAGCGCTTTTTCCACGTCCTGCATATGACAGAAAGGGCGCGGGCGGAGGAAACTATGGGAACGAGAGCTATGTCGTATCCCTCAACGTATTCGGGAAGCTTAAGCGGAAGACCCGCGCCGGAGATTATAAGGTCCGCTCCCGCTTCCGCCGCGTCCCTCGCCACCCTCCCGTAATCGGTTATAGCGGATAGTATGTTAACGCCTATGGCACCGCGACCGCCCGATATTTCTTTTGCGTCGCGTATTATCTTCTTGAGGGCTTCGGGGTGGTGTGTGTTTACTGAACCTATCGGTCTTCCGAGCTTATCGCGCTTCACCAGATGCGGGTGCCTGTAGCCGGTTCCCACCGCGGAGACGACGCCTATCGCCCCCTCCCTCGCTACGCTTCCCGCGAGCCTCTCCCACGAAAGACCCACACCCATCCCGCCCTGTATAATCGGTATGTCTACCTCAACCTTCCCTATCCTGAGCTTCGGTAAATCCATGATAAGAGTTAAGTATAATATAATCGTTGAAGGTATACCTCGGGCTCGGTTCAAACGTAGGCGAGCGCATAAACTACATCCTCAGGGCTATAGACGAGATAAAGAACCTCGGGGAAGTAAAGAGGCTTTCTTGCGTCTACGAGAGCGAGCCTTGGGGTGTAAAGGCTCAGCCCCGCTTTTTGAACCTCGTTCTTTTACTTGAGACGCGCGTTCCTCTCCACCTCCTTCTGCTCCGTCTCAAAGGGATAGAGCGGAAGCTCGGGAGAAGGGAGCGCGGGAGATGGGCTCCGAGGGAGATAGACATAGACATCCTCCTCGCGGAGGACAGGGTTCTGAAAACGAAACTCCTTGAGGTTCCCCACCCCTTTCTCCACGAGAGGGACTTTTTCTTATACCCCCTTTTGGAAATCAACCCCGAAGGGGTTCATCCTCTTTTTAAAAGACCTTTGTCTTCGTTTCGTGTGGAGAATAAACTAAAACCCTTTTGCTGTATTTTAAAAGTATGAGTAACAGGGTTCTCATCGTTGACGATGAGGAAAGTATCGTAAGCTCCCTTTCGGGTATATTGGAGGACGAGGGGTTCAAGCCCGAGGGCGCGAAAACCCTGAGGGAGGCTCTTGAGAAGCTAAAGCGTGTCTTTTTTCCCGTCGTCGTTCTTGACGTATGGATGCCCGACGGTGACGGGGTTGACTTTATAGACGTCATAAAGGAGGTTTCACCCGACAGCGTAATCATCGTCATCACGGGGCACGGGAACACGCAAACAGCGGTAAAGGCTATAAAGAAGGGGGCATACGAGTTTCTTGAAAAGCCCTTTTCCCTTGAGAGGTTCCTCCTCACGGTAAGGCACGCCTTTGAGGCATACGAGGAGTCAAGGAGGATAGAGGAGGAGATTGAGTTTATAGGTGAGCATCCCAAAATCCTTGAGATAAAGAGGTTGATTCCGAAGATAGCAAAGAGTAAGGCTCCCGTTTTGATAACGGGAGAGAGCGGGACGGGCAAAGAGATAGTAGCCCGTCTTATACACAAGCACTCGGGTAGGAAGGGAAATTTTGTTGACCTCAATTGCGCGACGATACCCGCGGAGCTTGCGGAGAGCGAGCTTTTCGGGCACGAAAAGGGAGCCTTCACCGGAGCGCTGTCCCGAAAGAAGGGAAAGCTTGAGCTCGCGGACGGGGGGACGCTCTTTTTGGACGAGGTGGGGGAGCTTGACCCGCGCGTTCAGCCAAAACTCCTGAGGGTTCTTGAGAGCGGGAGCTTTACGCGCCTCGGGGGAACGCAGACTATAGAGGTTGACGCGCGCGTCATAAGCGCGACGAACAAAGACCTTGAGAAGCTCGTAAGGGAAGGAAAGTTCAGGGAAGACCTGTTTTGGAGGCTTTCGGTTATATCTATAGAGCTTCCTCCCCTCCGTGAGAGGGGAACGGACGTTTTGCTCCTCGCGGAGCACTTCCTAAAGCGCTTTTGCTCGGAGTATAAGAAGGAGTGCTGTGAGCTTTCGGAGGACGCAAAGGAATACCTCCTCTCAAGACCGTGGAAGGGGAACGTCCGTGAGCTTAAGAACCTCATAGAGAGGGCTGTTATACTCTGCGAGGGGGGGAAGATAACACCCCAAGCTCTGGGGTATGGGAGCGGGAGCTACAGGGACCTCTCTTACCTCCTTGAGATAAAGGAGCTAAAGAAGGCAAAGAGGGAGTTTGAGAAGCTCTTCATAGAACAAAAACTAAAGGAGAACAACTACGACCTCAAGAAAACCGCAAAAGAGCTCGGTATAGACCTCTCAAACCTCTACAGAAAGCTAAAAAGCTACGGCATAAAAGCGGAAGCCTGAAGGTTATATATTAGTATTTGATGAAAAAGAAACTCCTCGCCTTCCTTCTTCTTCTGAACGTCGGCTTCTCCCTAAGTCCTCAGGAAGAGAGACAGCTCCTGAGGGATATAGCGGAGATAAAGGCGACGCTAAAGACGTTTATGGAACAAACGGACAAGAGGTTTGAAACCGTAGACAAAAGGCTTGAGGAACTACGGCAGGATATAAACAAACGCTTTGAAGCGGTTGATAGGCGCTTTGAAGACATAAACAGGCGCATTGAAGAGCTAAGGCAGGACATGAACGCCCGCTTTGAGGCGGTTGATAGGCGCTTTGAACAGCTATACACATTTTTGTGGATAATAACGGGTATTTTTACTACCTTGACGGTGAGCGTTATAGCCTTTGCTTGGTGGGACAGAAGGACGATAATAAGGAAGGCTAAGGAGGAGACCTTTGAAGAGATGGAAAAGGAGATTAGACCCGAAAAGTTAAAAAAGCTTCTCAACGCCCTCCGAGAAAAGGCTAAAACCGACAAAGAGCTTGAGGCTATCCTCAAAAAGTATGGGCTACTTTAGCAGTTCATTATTATTGAGCAAATCGCGCAGGTTGCGGTTTCACTCCTCAGGGTGTAGGGCTCAAGCAAAACGGATTTAAATCCCTTTTCCCTCAACATCCTTGACTCCCTCTCGGAAAAACCCCCCTCGGGACCCACGACGACGCAAAAGCTCTCCGATGAGAGGTCAAGCTGACGGGGCTTTATACCCTCGTGGAAGTTGTCAAGGAGGATGTTCTCCCGTGCGGAGGGCTCAACCTCCTCAAGCTTCAGGGGCTCTTTAATACTCATCGGGATAGCCCTCCTTGATTGCTTCATAGCTTCCCTCACGAGCCTTTCCCACTTTTGAATCCGCTTGAGGATTGCGTCCTTATTCCTGAAGCTCCGCTCGGAGATTACGGGAACGAACGTAAGGACGCCGAGCTCCGTAGCCTGCCTCACGATTGTATCCATAGTCTTTAACTCAACCGTTACGCACTGGTATAAAATTACCTCCTTCGGAGGTGGTTTTGAGTCCGTCTTTTCAAGAATCTTACAAACGACCTCGTTCTTCTCTTGGCGCTGAGCCTCGCAGATGTAAATATCACCCTCGTATATAACACCGAAGCGCTCACCCCTGCGAATACGCCTCACACGAAAGTGCCTTACCTCCTCATCCTCAAGGATTAAAAAATCTCCCCTCCTCTTTTCGGAGTAAAAGACGTGCATGCTAATATCTTAACTATGCGCGTAGGGATAGTGGGATTCGGGAACATGGGTCAAGCCCTTTCCGTGTGCCTTTCAAGGAAACTCGGTAAGGAAAACATACTCGTAACGGACAAAGACGAAACAAAAAGAGGGCTTGCCCTTGAGCAAGGTTTCGGGTTTGCGAGCGATGTGAGGTTCCTGAACGATACGGATATAATCATCTTAGCGGTAAAACCAAAAGACGCCTTCGGCGTTCTTAAGTCATTAAAAGACTACAAAGGGATAATAGTGAGCGTAATGGCTGGGGTGAGCATAAAAGACATTGAAAACATCGTCGGGCAGGACAAGAAAATCGTAAGACTAATGCCCAACATAGCGGTGGCGGTCTCAAGCGGTGCGATGGCGATAACCGACAACGGTAAACTCACCGAGGAAGAAAGACAAAAGATTGAGGAGGTATTCCTCGCCTGCGGGACGCTATACAAGATAGACGAGTCGCTCTTTGACGCCTTTACAGCGCTTGCGGGAAGCTCCCCCGCATACGTCCTTGGCTTCATAGACGCGCTCGCTCTTGCGGGCGTATACCTCGGCTTTAACTACGAGCAAGCCCTCAGGATAGCGACGGACGTCGTTTTGGGAAGCGCTAAGCTTCTTCGCAACTCCGCTCAAAACCCCTCCGCCCTCATCACAAAGGTCACCTCACCCGGGGGAACCACGATAGAAGGACTCAAACTCCTTGAGAGGGAAGGCTTTAAGGGTATCATTATGGAATGCTTGGAGAAAACCGCGGGCAAGGCGAAAGAACTCCGGAACTCTTCATCGTCTGGAAAGACAAACTCCTGAAGCTCTCACTCTCGGACGAGGGCGTGTATACACCAATCCAGCGCCACACGTCGCGCGTCATAAAACTCACAAAACACCCCGGCGCGAGGGAGGTCGGGGACGCTGTGATTACGAACGTAAAGGGGCTTGAGATAGGGGTGAAAACCGCGGACTGTGTGCCTATAATATTAATAGGAGAGGAGTGGGTAGGAGCGATTCACGCGGGCTGGAGGGGGTTGGCAAGTGGTATAATACAAAAAACCGTTGAGGAGATGAAAAGGGAGGAGGTCAGGGATTTGACCGCTTTCGTTTTTCCGTCCGCGCGCTCGTGCTGTTACGAGGTGGGGGAGGAGTTTGTGTCAATCTTCGGAAGAAACCTTATAAATAGAAACGGAAAGCTCTTTTTTGATACCCAAGCGGAGGCGGTCGCTCAACTTCGGGAATCGGGCGTTCGTGATATAATCGTGTGGGGTGCTTGCACCGTTTGCACCCCATACCTGCCCTCCTACAGGAGGGACAAAACGAGCAGGAGGTTGACCGCGAGCATAAAAATTAAAACTCATTATGACCGCGAGCATAAAAATTAAAACAGGGGACGGGGTATGTTATAATTAACTAACCTTTTTGAAAGGAGGAGGAAAAAAATCTATGGAGGAAGGTAAGTGAAGGAAATCAAAATCCTCGTTGCGGGACATTTCAACGCGGGTAAGTCTACGTTCGTCAAAAGCGCGACAAGGGGCAGGGGTATATCAATTGAGCGCGAGACGAGCGCTCCGGAGGAGAGGGTCTTCAAAAAGACCACGACTGTAGCCATGGACTTCGGGACTTCTCACGACGAGCTTCACGACGTGAAGGTCGCGGTCTTCGGCATACCCGGGCAGGAGCGCTTTTCGTTCATGTGGAAGATACTCGCGAGGAACGCGGACGGATACGTCTTTTTACTTGACTCAACGAGACCGGACATGTGGGACAGCACGCTGAAACAGATTGAGTTTTTCATGAAGGAAAACCCCGCCCCCTATATCATCTGCGCGAACAAGCAAGACCTTGACGGAGCTTACAGCGTTGAGCAGATAAGAAGGATTCTGAACGTAGACCCGAGCGTCCCCGTCCTTCCCTGCGTAGCGACCGACGAGGAGGTCGTAAAGCAGATAATATCAATCCTCGTTGAGAGGATAATGAAAGAATCGCGTAAGTTTCAGGAGGTAAAAGTATAAAAGGAGGGTTGGTATGACCGCGAGGATACTGCAAAAGCAAGCGGAAGTAAGGGAGAAGTTCAAGAGTGTCGTAAGGGAGAACAACCTTGACGGTATCTTCCTGAGCGATATGGAGGGGCTACCGATAGTTTCCTACTTCAACGAAGAGGTGGACGAGGATACGGTCGCAGCTTCCTCCGCTGCAATAGTGTCCGCGGGTTTGATAACGACGAGCGACGCCAAAAAACGGAACATGAACCAGATAATCATTGACACGGACGACGGTTATATGGTCTTCATACCCATAAAGGACGAGTTCATACTCGGAATCATAACACCGCCGGACACGAAGCTCGGAATCCTCAGACTCATAGCGGAAGACTTAGAAGCCTTCATTGAAAGGCTCTAAGCGGGGGGTAAAAGATGATGGCAAGTGATAGGGTTGAGTCCGCTCTGAAAGAGCTTGAGGAAAAGCGTAAAAACGGTGAGATATCAACGAAGGAGTTTTACTTCGGTCTTCTTGACGTTGTGAAGCTCCTTGAGGAGGAGCTGAAAAAGGAAGACCTCCAAGAGCCTCAGATAAAGAAACAAATTCCTTTTATACTCACCTTCATAAAGACCCAGATAAGGGAGTTAAGGGCGCGGGGCAATTAGTCCCCGCAAACCTCCTTTACCTCTTCAAGGTAAACCTTCATCATCTTCAGATAACTCTTGAACCTTTCACAGGATATCTCTCCCCTCTTGAGGGCTTCCTTGACCTCACACCCGGGTTCCGTTGTGTGCGTGCAGTCGGGATACCTGCACGCGTAGCGCGAAAACTCCCTGAAGTATTTGTGCAGTTCCCTGTCTTTTATGAACATACTCGCTTCAACCTTTGAAAAACCCGGTGTGTCCCCTATGAACGAGCCTTTACCGAAGGGGATGAGACGAACGCCCGTCGTTGTGTGACGCCCGCGTTCGGTCTTTTTGCTCACCTCTCCCGTCCTGAGGGGTTGACCCGTGAGGCGCGCCAGAATAGAGCTTTTACCCACACCCGAGGGTCCCGCGAGAACGCATATAAAGCCCTCAAGGTAGTCGGTGAGCTCGTCTATGCCCTCTCCCGTCTGGGCGCTTACCTTGAGAACGTCGTATCCCGCGTCTTTGTATATCTTTTCCCACCTTTCCAGCTCCTTTTTCTCTTCCTCGTTGAGCAGGTCTATCTTGTTGAAGACGATAACGGGCTCAACGCGGAAGTATTCGTAAACCGCGAGCATGTTGTCAAGGAGGTAGTTGTTGAACTCGGGCATCTTGAGGGTCTCAACGACGATGACCCTGTCCACGTTTGCGACCCGAGGGCGAATGAGGAGGTTTTTCCTTTCCTCTACCTCCTCTATGGCGAAGGTTCTGGGGTCAACGACGCTCCCGAGGACGTAGTCTCCCGCGTATATCTTTGTTTTTTTAAGAACCTTACCGCGGGGAATCCCGCGGTAATTTTTCTTTTCATCTAAAAGATAAACTTCTATGAGTTGGGCTTCCCTGTCTACCACCACTCCCTTTTTTAGCTCTTTTTTCCCCATCACACCCTCCCCCTTTCAAGCTCTTGTATAGCCCACTTTAGCGTGTCTATCACCTTGTCCATCTCCTCCTTTTGTATGACGAGGGGCATCATCAGAACCATTACATCACCGAGAGGTCTGAGGAATACGCCCCTTTCCCTGCACTTTCTCGCTACGCGAAAGCCCGTCCTCTCCCCGTATGGGAAGGGTTCACCCGTTTGTTTGTCTTTCACCAGCTCTATACCAGCCATAAAACCGAGTTGTCTCACGTCTCCCACGTGCTTCAGCTCCCAAAACTCTTTTAGCCTCTGGGTAAGATACTCTATCTTGGGTTGGAGTTTCTCAAGTGTTTTCTCGTCTTCAAATATTTTTATGTTCTCAAGTGAGACCGCACAGGCGAGGTTGTTGCCCGTGTATGTGTGCCCGTGGTAAAAGTGTTTTGCCTCTCCGAACTCGCCCAAGAAAGCGTTAAAGACCTCATCGGTGGTTAAGGTGGCTGCGAGGGGTAGGTATCCACCCGTTATTCCCTTGCCGAGACACATAAAGTCGGGACACACACCTTCCTGCTCGCAGTAAAAGAGCGTGCCCGTTCTTCCGAATCCCGTCGCGACTTCGTCAACGATGAGAAGGACGTCGTATCTTTTTGTCAGCTCCCTCGCTCCCTTTAGAAAGCCCTTCGGGAAGGGGAGCATGCCCGCTGCTGCCTGTATCCCAGCCTCAAGGACGAGGGCTACGATGTCGTTCCTGCTCTTCAGGACTTCCTCAAGGAGTGAAAGGAGTTTCGCGGTGCACTCGGGCGTAAGAGAGCCGAAGTTTTCCCTGCAGTATAGGTATGGGGAGGGGAGCTTTATCGTCTCAAAGAGGAGGTCTTTGTATGTGCCGTGAAAGAGGTCTATGCCCCCGACGCTCACAGCCCCGACGGTGTCGCCGTGGTAGGCTTCGGAGAGGGTTATGAAGACCTTTCTGTTTTGTCCTTTGTTGCGCCAGTAGTGGTAAGCCATCTTCAGGGCTATCTCAACCGCCTCCGCCCCGTCTTCGGAGTAAAAGACCTTTGTGAGGCAAGGGGGTGTAATCTCAACGAGTTTTTTTGCGAGGAGTATGGCGGGGACGTTTGAGCTTCCCAAGGTGGTTGTGTGGGCTACCTTACAGAGCTGGCGCACGAGGGCGTTGTTGAGGCGGGGGTGGTTGTGCCCGTGGACGTTACACCAGAGGGAAGATATGGCGTCTATGTATTTGTTCCCGTAGATGTCCCACAGGTATACGCCCTCTCCCCTCTCAAAGATAAGGTTATCCTCCTCGCGGTATACCTTCATCTGTGTAAAGGGGTGCCAAAAATACTCTTTGTCCCACTTTTCTAAGAGCTTCGGGTCAACGTCGTGCATGGGTAATATTAAACCAAAAAGGTATAATAAAGAGTGTTAGTAAAACTATGGGAGGCAACGGGATGATAAAGTTCCTCGCTTTTTTCACCGTTCCTATTGTTCCCTTCAGCTTCGTAACGGAGTATATCTTTGAGAACTGCAAGAGCTGTAGGAATTTCTTCTTTCCTGTTTTGGTTCTTTTGGGGCTTTTCTTTGCGGGGTTCGGTGTTGGTTCCGTCGGTTTGTTGGTTGCTCTCCTTGCGCTCTTTACGAGCGCAATCTACACCTACAAGCTCTTTAGGGTAAGGGACTACGAGGAGTGGTTGTTTACTTACTACGTTGCGACCGTTTCACTCTCTTGGCTCTCGCCGGGGGGTATGCTCTTTTTCATCACCGCTTTCGCCATACCCTTGACAGTGATTCACTTCCTCCTTTACCACTTGAAGCGCCAAGGCGCAAAGCCTGAGCCGGAAAGCCTGAAGGGTATAGGTTCTTACCTTTCGGGTTTTTCAACGATTCTCTTCATAGCCCTCGTCGCTTCGCTCGTTATAGCTCCCGCTTACTCCCTCCTTCTGCTTTCGGGTGTTCTTAGGGCGAACATACTCGTAGCTCCTCTCCTTATCGCGGAGTGGATTGCTTGGAACTGGGTGGGCTTTAAGCTCTTTTCACCTGTTTTCTTCGGTGAATACAAGGGTGAAAAGAGGTATGAGGACCTTGACCCCGCGGAGGCTTTCCCCCTCGTGTTTTTGCTCCTTATGACCTTTATACTCCCTCTCTTGTGAAGAGGGGAAGCTCAAGGGCGGGGTTCCCCATCGCCCTTATCATCATCCTTTCCACGAGCTTTTTGTGTATTTCCTTAAACTCTCTGTTTAGTCTTATAAAGAAGTGATGAAGGACACCCGACGCTTCAAGACCGAGCCCCTTGTCCCCGAGGACGCGCTCTTCCCATTCCGTCAGCTCACCCCTGAAGGCTCTAATTAGGGGGTTGTTCGTGTTGAGGGAGGGAAGTTTAGGGACGCCCACGAATTGGTATCCCCTTATCTTTCCTTCCTTCAGGAAGACCTTTACGAGGTATTCTTTGTATCGGACGAAGAAGGACTCTTCCGCGTCCTCAAACAGACCTCCGCTTCCAGCGGTGACCGCACGGGTCTTTACCGCGTTGTAATCAACGAGACCGTTGTTTCTTACCTTTAGCCCCGCCATGTTGTAGCCCGCAACAGCTCCCGCCTGCTGAGCGGGGGGAAAGAGGGCTATCCAGCGGTGATTTCCCCACGCGTCTATACCCGACGCTATGTCTCCCGCTGCGTAGACGTCGGGGTCCGAGGTTTGTTGATACTCGTTTACGAGTATACCGCCTACGGGTTTGTTCAGTTTTTTGTCCATGTGTATCTGTATGTCCGTTCCCTCAACGAGGTAGGTTCTCGGTCTTACACCCGTTGAGACTATTACCATATCAGTTTTTATAAAGAAGGTTTTGTCGCTCCCGCGTTTTTTTACCTCTACCGCCTCAACCTCCCCTTCCTTTCCGTGTATTGCGACGACCTGATGCTCAAGGTAAAAGTCTATCCCTTCCTCCTCAAGCGGTTTTTGGTAGAATTGAGCCATTTGTTTGTCAAGCATCCTCGGGAGAACCCTATCAAAGACCTCAACGACGCTCACATCAACCCCCATGTGTCTGAGGGTTTCCGCGTCTTCAACGCCTATGGGTCCCGCCCCTATGATTACCGCCTTTGTCACCTTTCCGGAGAGAACCCAGTTCCTTATCTTGTAAGCGTCGTAAAGCGTCTTCGCGGTCGTAACCCCCTCAAGGTCTATCCCGTCAATGGGAGGGACGAAGGCGTAAGCACCCGCTGCGAGGAGACACTTGTCGTAAGGTATAACCTCCCCGTCCTTTGTTATTACCTCCTTTCTCTTGTTGTCTATCTTGATGACTTCCTTCTTTGGTCTGAAGTCTACCTTGTATCTTTCGTAAAATTTTTCCCCGCCTTTGTAGAAGAGGGCTTCCTTCGTTATGTCGTCCCTTATGACGTTCTCAAGGCAGTTGGGGGCGTAGGTCGGAAACTCCTCGTCGGAGAGAACCACTATCTCCGAATCCTTGTCAACACTCCTGAAGGCTTCTATCGCGCTCGCGGACGCGGGACCGTTCCCTACTATTACGACTTTCATGAGGAATAGTATA
>JAADEK010000009.1 GCA_013153455.1 Aquificota bacterium | reverse complement strand
CGCTTGAGGAAGGGCTAAGGTTTGCTATCCGCGAAGGCGGTAGAACCGTAGGCGCGGGCGTCGTTACCAAAATCCTTGATTGAGGGATAGGTTATGCCGAGGGAAATCATTACGCTCGCTTGCACGGAGTGTAAGCGCAGGAACTACACCACCACGAAGAACAAGCAAAAGCATCCCGAAAGGCTTGAGCTTCGCAAATACTGCAAGTGGTGCAGGAAGCATACACTCCACAGAGAGGTAAAATAATTTAAATATGTAGTGGGGCTGTAGCTCAATTGGCAGAGCGCGGGACTCCAAATCCCGTGGGTGGGGGTTCGAGTCCTCCCAGCCCCGCCACTTTATAACCTCCGAGGGATACCGGTATGAAGAAGTTAAAGGAGTTCCTCTCGGGTGTCTGGGAGGAACTAAAACACGTAACGTGGCCCCGACGCGAGCTCGTCGTGAAGGCTACGATAAGCGTTATCGTCTTTTCCCTAACCGTCGGCGTTTACCTCTGGATTTTAGACCTAACTTTCACTAAAATAATATCTTTCATCCTTTCCTTGAGAGGGAGCCTATGACGCAGGAGCAGGTTCAAGAGCTTGAAAAAAAGTGGTATGCCCTTCAGGTTGAGCCGGGCAAGGAAAACGAAGCAAAGGAAAACCTCCTGAAGGTTTTGGAACTTGAGGGACTGAAAGACCTCGTTGATGAGGTTATCGTTCCCGCGGAGGAAAAGGTCGTAATCCGCGCCCAAGGAAAGGAAAAATACAGGCTCTCTCTCAAGGGAAACGCGAGGGATATACCCGTTCTCGGCAAAAAGGGCGTCACGACGTTCCGCATAGAGAACGGTGAGGTAAGGGTTGTTGAAAGCGTTGAGGGGGATACCTGCGTTAACGCTCCCCCCATATCAAAACCCGGTCAAAAGATTACGTGCAAGGAGAACAAAACCGAAGCGAAGATAATACTGGACAACAAGATATTCCCCGGATACATACTCATAAAAGCTCATATGAACGACAAGCTCCTCATGGCTATAGAGAAAACCCCCCACGTGTTCAGACCCGTTATGGTGGGAGGGAAACCGGTTCCCCTCAAGGACGAAGAGGTTGAGAGAATCCTCAATCAGATAAGGCGGGGTGTTCGTCCCGTTAAGGTTGAGTTTGAAAAGGGAGACCAAGTGAGGGTTATAGAAGGTCCGTTTATGAACTTCACGGGAACGGTTGAGGAGGTTCATCCCGAAAAGAGGAAGCTTACTGTTATGATAAGTATCTTCGGAAGGATGACACCCGTTGAGCTTGACTTTGACCAGGTGGAGAAGATATAAGGAGGAAACGCGATGGCGAAGAAGGTGGTAGCGACGATAGAGCTTATGCTCCCCGCTCAGCAGGCTTCCCCCGCACCACCCGTGGGACCTGCTCTCGGACAGCACGGCGTGAACATAATGGAGTTCGTAAAGCAGTTCAACGCTGCGAGCAGGGAATACGAACCGGGGACTATCCTGCCGGTCGTGATTACGGTATACCAAGACAGAAGCTTTACGTTTATAATGAAAACCCCGCCCGTCTCTTATCTTCTGAAGAAGGCGGCGGGCGTTGAGAAAGGCTCCCCGGACCCCAAACGCGTAAAGGTTGGAAAGATTACCGTTAAACAGCTTGAGGAGATAGCGAAGATGAAGATAAAGGATATGAACACGAGGGACCTCAAGGCTGCCATGAGAACGGTCGCGGGAACCGCGAAGAGTATGGGTATTGAAATAGAAGGTTGGAAGGAGTAGAGCCATGGCGAGAAGGGGAAAGAAGTATATAGAAGCTGCGAAGCTCGTTGATAAAAACAAGCGCTACAGCGTTGAGGAAGCGGTAAAGCTCCTCAAGGAGATGGAAAAGGTTCTCCAGAGGCGCTTTGATGAGACGGTTGAGCTCGCTATGCGCCTCAACGTTGACCCCCGATACGCGGACCAAATGGTCAGGGGTTCGGTCGTCCTCCCCCACGGACTCGGGAAACCGGTTAAGGTTGTTGTCTTCGCGGAGGGTGAGGACGCAAAAAGGGCGCAAGAAGCGGGCGCGGACGTCGTCGGCGGTGATGAGCTTATAAACAAGATTCTAAAAGAGGAGTGGACGGACTTTGACGTCGCGATAGCGACCCCTGAGATGATGCCCAAAGTAGCAAAGCTCGGCAGAATCTTAGGACCCAGAGGGCTAATGCCCTCACCCAAAACCGGGACCGTCACAAAGAACCTTGAGCAAGCGATAAGGGACGCAAAGCGCGGTAGGGTGGAGTTCAAGGTTGACAAGGCGGGAAACATACACATGCCCGTGGGCAAAATCTCCTTTGACGAGAAGAAGCTCGTTGAGAATATATACGCCGCTATAGACGCGGTCGTCAGGGCAAAACCCTCGGGCGCTAAGGGTCAATACATAAAGAACATGGCTCTCTCCCTTACGATGAGCCCGAGCGTTAAGCTTGATATAAACGAAACGCTCAGGAAGCTTCAAGAAGAGGCGGCGTGAAGGAGGTAATCGGTTATGGCGGAGTTTGACAGGGAAGCGTTCGCACAGCGCGATAGGGGAGCTGCGTCAAGGAGAACGCTTATAAGGAAGCAGGAGCTCGTTAAGTCATACAAGGAGAAGCTTGACAGGTCAAACGGTTTTGTCGTCTTTTTCAACTTCCAAGGTATAGACGCTTACCCCTTTACGCTCCTGAGGCTTGATATAAAGGACTTAAAGGGCGAGATAGTTGTCGTTAAGAACACGCTCGCATACAGGGCTTTCTCCGATACACCCCTGTCGGACCACAGGGACATATTCATAGGTCCGACCGCTCTCCTATACGCATACGAAGACCCCGTCGCGGTCACGAAGAAGCTCGTTGATTTTCTCAAGGAAACCTTTGATAAGGAGTGGGAGGGGAAGCTAAAGGGCGGTCTCCTTGATTACAAGTATATTACGCCCGAGCAGATTAAGGAACTCGCTTCCCTGCCTTCTAAGGATGAGCTTATCGCTAAGCTCATGGGTGTCCTCATGGCACCCGTTACACAGCTCGCCATGACCTTGAAGGCTGTTCCTCAGAAGCTTGTTCTCGTTCTTAAGGCTATTGAGGAAGAAAAATCTAAAGGAGGTAAGTGAAGATGGCTACGCTTACGATTGATGAGATTGTTGAGGCTATTAAGAATATGTCGGTTCTTGAGGTTGCGGAGCTCGTAAAGAGGTTGGAGGAAGAGTTCGGCGTCTCCGCGTCCGCCATGGTAGCCGCTGCTCCCGCTGCGGGCGCGGGTGCGGGTGCGCAGGCTCAGGCGGAAGAGAAGACCGAGTTTGACGTTATACTCAAGTCCCCCGGTAAGAACAAGATTCAGGTAATCAAGGCGGTTCGTGAAATCACGGGACTCGGTCTTAAGGAGGCAAAAGAGCTCGTTGACAACGCTCCCAAGCCCATCAAGGAAGGCGTGTCCAAGGAGGAAGCTGAGCAGATTAAGAAGAAGCTTGAGGAGGCGGGTGCGGAGGTTGAGCTCAAGTAGTTCCGCCTCCCCGCTTCCCCTCACTGCGACCGGGAGGTCTTTAAACCCTGAAGGTTAATAAAAGATTAATCTCTTGAGGTTTTGGGAATTTAAAAAGGAATCCTTGACGCTCCGCGTTTTTTGCTTATATTTTAATGTTTGTCCATGGGATTTTTGCTCTTCTCACCGCCCGCTTACATAGATAAGAAAGGAGAGGTATAAGGATGGCAAAGGTCGCTTTACCCCGTAAGTTTTTCGGCAGGCGTCAGGAGGTTCTTGAGCCTCCTTACCTTCTGAGCATTCCTAAGAACTCCTTTGAGAACTTCGTTCAGCTCAGGGTAAACCCTTACAAGCGTAAAAACACCGGTCTTGAGCATATCTTCAGGACTTCCTTCCCCTTCAAGGACCCCGACGAGAACTTCATACTTGAGTATCTCGGATACGAGATAGGGGATTGGGAGTGCAACAGGTGCGGATACAAACCCAAGGACGACCTTCTCGGGGGCTGGGACGTCCCGTGTCCGAAGTGCGGGGCTAAGCTCGTCTACAAGGAGAAGTTTACACCCGAGGAGTGTAAGTTAAAGGGGCTTACGTATTCCGCTCCGCTCAGGGTTATGCTCAAGCTCAGGGCGAAGACGAAGGACGGCTACAGGGAGTTTCCGCAGAAGAAGGTTTACTTCGGTGAAGTTCCCCTTATGACAGATAAGGGTTCGTTTGTTATAAACGGGACGGAGCGAATCATCATAAACCAGCTTATCCGTTCAAGCGGTGTCTTCTTTGACGAGAAGGAGGAAAAGCAGAAGGACGCTACTATAACGAGGATTCTCTACAGGGCGAGCATTATACCCGATAAGGGTTCAAGGGTTGAGTTTGAGCTTTCGGGAGCGACCGACCTCATCGCTGCGCGTATAGACAGGAAGAAGGTAAGCGCTACCGCGGTTCTGAGGGCTTTCGGGCTTGAGACCGCTTACGATATCCTGCGCTACTACTACGAGGGCGTGAGGAGGTATACGGTAAAGGACGGTCTTCTCTACGACGCGGATACGGGTGAGGAGTTCAAGCCCGAAGACCTTGAGCACCACTATATTTTTGCGATAGTGAAGTTTAAGGGCAAGCTCGCGGGGTTTGCGGGTTCTAAGGAGAGGGAGTTTATTGAGGAGAGGTATATAGAGGAGTGGGAGGAGCTCGCGAGACTCCTTGAGGACGAAAGGGCTCAGGTTGTGAGCGTTACCTCCGTCCCGAGGGAAAACGTTATAAAGAGCCAATACGGTAAGAGCGTCGTTGATACGCTCGCAAACGACACATCACCGAAGGACATAGACAAGAGGAGTCCCGTTAAGGTTCCGTCGGAGTATACCTTCCGCGATTACGGGCTTATGGAGATATACAAGAAGCTAAGGCACATAGAAGCTATGACTATGGAGATTGATTCCGTAATTGAGAGGGCGCGCGTATACTTTAACGTCTTTTTCAGGGACTTGAAGCGCTACGACCTTTCTCGCGTCGGTAGGGTAAAGATAAACGCAAAGGTTCACAACATACCTAAAGTTCTGAAGCCCACGGATATAGACCTTCTTGACCTTCTTCCCCCGCTCGCGCTCGCGGAGGACTACGGCGAGTATAAGGCGGGAACGAGGGTCACAAAGGAGCTCCTTAAGGAGCTCTTTAAGAAATACAAGGAGATAAAGGTAAAGGACTACACCGAAGACGAGGCTCGCTTTATCCTCCCGATTGACCTCGTGAACATCATCAAGTATCTGATAGACCTGAGGCACGGGAGGGCAAAGAAGGACGATATCGCTCACCTCGGAAACAGGCGCGTTCGCTCCGTGGGTGAACTCCTTGAGAACCAAGCGCGTCTCGGTATAGCGAAGATGGAAAAGGTCTTCAGGGACCGCTCCGCGGTTATCAACCCCGAACAGCCCGACCTCAAACCCCAGGACTTTATAAACCCGAGATACGTCACGAACGCTATATCGGACTTCCTAAAAACGGGTCAGCTCTCCCAATACCTTGACAACACGAACCCTCTCTCGGAGCTTACGCACAAAAGGAGGCTTTCCGCACTGGGTCCGGGCGGTCTTACGAGGGAGAGCGCTAAGTTTGAGATTCGGGACGTTCACCCATCGCACTACGGGAGGATATGTCCTATAGAGACGCCCGAGGGGCAGAACATAGGTCTCGTCACTTCTCCCACCGTTTACGCACGCGTAAACGAATACGGCTTCCTTATAACACCCTACAGGAAGGTTGAGAAGGGTAAAGTAACGGATAAGATAGAGTGGCTCGCCGCGTATGAGGAAGAGAACTACGTGATAGCGGAAAGCACCCCCCTCACGAAGGACGGGAAGATAGCTGCTCAGCACGTGAAGGCGAGACACAAGAACGACATCAGGCTCGTGAAGCCCGACCAAGTTGATTACATAGACGTCTCACCCCGTCAGGTAATCTCGCCCTCATCCTCGCTTATCCCGTTCCTTGAGCACGACGACGCTAACCGTGCGCTGATGGGCTCTAACATGCAACGCCAAGCGGTTCCCCTGATATTCACACAGGCTCCCCTCATAGGGACGGGTATGGAGAAGAAGATAGCTCACGACTCTCACGCGGTTGTGGTTGCAAAGAGGGGAGGCGTGGTTGAGGAGGTTGACGGCTCAAAGATAATCATCCGTGTGAACCCGGACGAGATTAACCTTGACGACCCGCTTGATATAGGTATAGACATCTACGAGCTTAGGAAGTT